>CAZQXA010000112.1:2355-3827 GCA_964597155.1 uncultured Dehalococcoidales bacterium | reverse complement strand
ACCGAATAGTGGCTAAGTTCGGCACCAGCCTGCTTACCGGCGGCAGCGACCGTCTCAACCGGGAGATAGTTTCCAGCCTGGTAAGACAGGTGGGGCAGTTGCACAACCAGGGGCGGGAGGTGATTATAGTTTCCTCCGGCGCCATAGCCTCGGGCAGGCATATTCTGGGACTGGCTAAGCAGATAAAGGGCATTCCTCTGCGGCAGGTGCTGGCTTCGGTGGGGCAGCATCGCTTGATGAACCTCTATGAGCAGCTTTTCCGCCAGTATAATATCACCGTGGCTCAGGCGCTGCTGGCCAAGGCTGACCTCCTGGAACGGGTGGGCTATCTCAATGCCCGCAATACCCTGCTGGCTCTGCTGGAGCTAAGGGTGTTGCCCATTGTCAACGAGAACGATGTGGTGGCGGTGGACGAGATTCGGGAGGCAGTATTCGGCGATAACGATAATCTTTCGGCGATGGTCGCCAATCTGATTGATGCCGACCTGCTGCTGATTCTTACCGATATCGGCGGGCTATATACGGCTGACCCCCACCGCGACCCTGGTGCCCGTCTCATTCCCCAGGTGGAGGTAATAGATTCGGAGATTGAGCGCCTGGCGGCGGGTACCCCCAGCGGGCTGGGGGTGGGGGGAATGACTACCAAGATAGGTGCCGCCAAGCTGGCCACTTCCTCCGGGGTGACGGTGATTATCGCCGACGGCAGGGAGCCGGATGTTATCCTGAGGCTGGCTAACGGTGAGCTTATCGGCACCCGTTTCTTGCCCACCACCAGCAAACTGGAGAGCCGCCAGCGCTGGATGCTCAGTGGTCTTTCCACCAGGGGCAAGCTGGTGGTAGATTCCGGGGCGGCTATAGCTTTAAAAAAACAGAAGCGAAGCCTGCTGGCTGCCGGCATAAAAGATATTGAGGGCGATTTCCAGCGTGGTGACATAGTTAATATCTCTGACGCCGAGGGGTCTCAACTTGGCTGTGGCATCACCAACTATAGTTCGGTTGACATTAAGGTTATTAAGGGGGCACACTCCGGCAAGATTGCCGCTCTTCTCGGCTATGACTATGGCTCGGAGGTGGTGCACCGCAATAACCTAGTGGTGGTCAAAGAAAGCGAGGGTTAAAGCAGGTATGGGTAAACTTGTGGGTATAGGCAAGCTTTATCTTGCGGAGGATGACAAGTCCGAGGTCAGTATTAAATACCGCTTCTATGTCGAGTCAGCCGTCGGCTGGCGGGGCGAGTTTATCTTGAGGGAATACCGGCGCTTTGAAGACGGCGATGGTTATGTGATTGAGCTGGAGGACGGGCGCAGAGGCAATTGTTATATCCGCAAGATGGTTAACCGGGTTATTGCCACTGTTCCCCCCATGTTTAGCTATTATTTCAGGGGGAGTGGGCGGTTGGCCAAACCAGAAGCCAAGCCAAGCGCCAAACCAAAAACAAGCGCCAAACCAAAAACAAGCGCCAAACCAAAAAC
>CAZQXA010000112.1:0-2255 GCA_964597155.1 uncultured Dehalococcoidales bacterium | reverse complement strand
ACAAGCGCCAAACCAAAAACAAGCGCCAAACCAAAAACAAGCGCTAAACCAAAAAGAAGTAATAGGGGGTTAAAGAGGGCTAGAAAGTCTTAAGGGGGTGAGGTAGATTGAAATCAGCAATCAAGGAACTGGAAGAGAAGGCTAAAGCAGCCAAGGCAGCTTCGCGGCGCATGGCTTACCTCTCGGCTGAGGTCAAGAATAAAGCTTTACATAATATTTCAAGCGGCCTCTTAGCCAGGCAGGAGGAAATACTGGCGGCTAATCAGATTGACTACCACCAAGCTCATACCTCAGGGATGAATGCCGCCCTGCTGGATAGACTGATGCTATCTCCGGAGCGCCTTAAAGACATCGCCAGCGATGTTCTGGCGGTGGCGGTGCTATCTGACCCGGTGGGCGAGGTATTTGATATGCGCACCCTGGCCAACGGCTTAATAATAGGCAGGAAGCGGGTGCCGCTGGGGGTCATTGGTGCCATCTATGAGAGCCGCCCCAACGTTACCATAGACATCTCCGCCCTCTGCTTAAAATCGGGCAACGCCATTATATTGAGGGGGGGGAGAGAAGCCATCCACTCCAACAGCGCTCTAGCCAAGGTAGTCCAGGAAGCGGCGACAAAAGCCAGCGTCCCCGATGGGGCGGTGCAGTTCATTGAAAATACCGACCGAGCGCTGGTTGATGAGATGCTTAAATTACGCCAGTATATCGACCTGATAATCCCTCGCGGCGGGGCTGGTCTGATAAAGCTGGTCAGGGATAATGCCACTATGCCGGTGATTGGCGCTGGCGTTAGCGTTTCCCATACCTATGTTGATGTGAGCGCCGATATTGATAAAGCAGTGGCTATCGCCTTTAACGCCAAGGTGCAGCGACCTTCAGTGTGCAATGCCCTGGATACCCTGCTGGTTCATGCCGATATTGCCCAGCGCTACCTGCCCCTGGCGGCAGCGGAGTTGGCAAAAGCCGGGGTGGAAATGCACTGCGATAAGCGGGCGATGGCTATCCTCAAAGCCAAGCCTTCTTTGAAGCTGAAGCCGGCCACCGATGAGGACTGGGGCAAGGAGTTCTTGTCTCTGGTGGCGGCAGTTAAGGTAGTCGGTTCCCTGGATGAGGCACTGGAGCATATTGAGCGGCATGGCACCGGAGCCGACGAGGCTATTATCACCGAGGATTACAGTGCCGCCATGCGCTTCCTCAACGAGGTGGATGCCGCCTGCGTCTATGTCAATGCCAGCACCCGTTTTACCGATGGTGCTCAGTTCGGGCTGGGGGCTGAGGTGGGCATCAGCACCCAGAAATTCCATGCCCGGGGTCCGCTGGGGTTGAGGGAATTAACCAGCTATAAGTGGATTATCTTCGGTAGCGGGCAGGTGCGCCCGTAACCGGCTATAGCCCTTCCAGGGCAGCCTGTTGCCTCTGGAAGAGTTGGTTGATGCCCTTTTCCGCCAGAGCCAGCAGGGAATCAATGGTCTCCTTGGAGAAGGGCTTGCCCTCGGCGGTACCCTGAAGCTCAACAAACTTGCCCTGGCTGGTCATCACCACGTTAAAGTCAACGGCGGCATTGCAGTCTTCGTCATAGCACAGGTCTAGTGCCTGGTAACCGTGGATAATGCCGACGCTGGTGGCAGCTACGGCGCTCTTTAAGGGGATAGAGGATATTATGCCCATATTGTTCATGGTCTGGAGTGCTTGGTTTAGGGCGACATAGGCTCCGGTGATGGCGGCTGTCCTGGTGCCGCCGTCTGCCTGCAGCACGTCGCAGTCTACGATTAGGGTTCTTTCCCCCAGAGCGGCAAGGTCGGTTACCGCCCGTAGCGAGCGCCCGATGAGGCGCTGGATTTCCTGGCTCCTGCCGGCGACCCGGCCCAGTGATGCCTCGCGGGGGCTGCGGGTGACGGTGGCGCGGGGTAGCATGCCATATTCGGCGGTAATCCAGCCCCCGCCCCCTCCCCGGAGGAATGGGGGTACCTTCTCATCGATGCTGACCGAGCACAGCACCCTGGTCTTTCCCAGCTCAATCAGCGCCGAGCCTTCGGCAAAGCTCTGAAAACTGGGGGTTATCTTTACCGCTCTTAGTTCATCAAAGGTGCGCCCGTCAGCCCTTTTCATAGGCAAGTCTCCATTTATAGGTATGTCCGAGTATATCATTGATGGCTGATAATGGCAATCCTCCCCCGCCCCACGCGTCTTTTGTCCCAAACCCACCCGCCCAAAGAGGTTTCACCTTTTTTCATCTCCTTAACCTCCCCCCTTTA
>CAZQXA010000111.1:0-3908 GCA_964597155.1 uncultured Dehalococcoidales bacterium | reverse complement strand
CGTCCTCTCAAACCAGCTACCGATCCTCGCCTTGGTAAGCCGTTACCCTACCAACTAGCTAATCGGACGCAAGCCCCTCCCCAAGCGCCCGAAGGCTTTAATCCCTCACCTTATGGTGAAGGACCACATAAGGTATTAGCTCCGATTTCTCAGAGTTATTCCTTACTTAGGGGCAGGTTACTTACGTGTTACTCACCCGTTCGCCACTATCCTTCTTGCGAAGGACCGTTCGACTTGCATGCATAAGGCACGCCGCCAGCGTTTATCCTGAGCCGGGATCAAACTCTCCATAAAAAATAATAACTTCTTTAAAGAACCTTCCTTCCACTATCCAGTTGTTAAGGTGCGATTTTTAAAAGCAAAGAAAATAATATCACAACGCCCGTCTCTTGTCAATATTACCTGGTAACCCGTAAGGACTAGTACCCCTCCTAAAGCCGGCTCAAATCGCCGTGGCAATTCCTTTTGCCCAACCGACCGCCCGCTCCAGCTCTCCCTTTTTCAGCGGACCCTTGGTGCCTTCGACAAAGAAGCCTTCGGGTTCCGCCACCAGAGTCCCGCCCTTTTTCTCCAGAACGCTAGCGATTCTGCCGGCGGCATAGCCGAAGACGCTCACCCACCTGCTGGATAACCTGGTATCGAAGGCAGCCACATTGATACCTTTAATACCGGCTGGAGAGACCCCCTCGAGGAACTGGTTAATAGCCGGCGTGGCTCTGCCCCCCTGAGTGGGCGCACCGACCACGAGAAGGTCGATAGACCCCAGCTTCAATGGACTGGCCTTAGCCACGCTGAGTAGCTTGACCTCGCCGGGAATAGCCCCGGCAATAGCCCGGGCAATTTTCTCCGTATTTCCATAAACAGAGTCGTATACCACTAAAGCCTTCATTCGAAGACATCTCCTTTGATTAAATAGTCGTCTTAAGTGCGCTAATTATATAGGTCGACTCAGAGCGAAATCAATATAAGATTTGTCTTTAAGACGATAGGCTGATATATATAGAATGAAATTCTATGTCTGATAAACTTAAGAGGCAACTACTAATCATAATAGGGACAGTATGTGTGGTAATAGGGGTAATAGGCATCTTTATCCCCATACTGCCCACCACCCCCTTTCTCCTGCTGGCTGCCGCCTGCTACCTAAGAAGTTCGCCGAGATTCCATCGCTGGCTTATGAACAATAGACTGTTTGGTGTTTATATCAGTAATTACACCGAGGGCAGAGGTATACCCGTAAAGGTCAAGCTCTTTACTATTGCCTTACTCTGGGCGACAATCGGCATATCTATCTGGCTGGCGGCAAACCTGGTGGTCACCATAATCCTCTCGGTTATCGCCGCCGCGGTCACCCTTCACATTGTTTTCATCAGGGCCAGGCGGAAAGGCTAAAACTGCCGGCTGATTTTAAGTGTACTTGGATGCCGGACCGGCGGTAAAGTGGAAGATGGGCCTATCCACTCTCTTGATGTGCAGCGGGCAGTGCTTCATCCCCTTGGGGACAAAGATGAGGCAGCTCTTGGTCAGTAAGTGCTTTTCATCTTCCAGCCAGATTTCAACCTCGCCGCACAGGTCTTGTGGGTCGTCGGGGTTGCTGCCGAAGAAGGTGATGACTTCATCAAAGGGATGGGTGTGGGCTTCTACCTCTGGTTTCTCCATGCCCTTCCAGAACCAGACGCACTCAACGTAGAAAGCCCCTTTGAGGACTTCATCGTCGAGATATACCATGGGGGTTCTGGTGTCGGGGGCCGTTCTCAGGGCTTCGCGCCTGAACTCGGGCAGGGTAAGGTCGGACTTTGTTTTGGTGATAATATATTTATCATATTTGCCCATTTTCTATCTTTCCCCTTTCTAATTCCCTACCCAGTAGGATAATAGAGCCAGCCTGCCTTGTCAATCAATCAAAAGGCGCCTGAACTAGATTCAGGCGCCCTTTGTTGCCCTACTTTTCTGCCGTCGGATAAAGATATCAGTCATGCCATTTGTGCTTTTTACCAGCGACGGCAGCCAAGGGCGCTACCGCCAGCCAGAGGGTAACAGTCACCAGCATCGCCAGGGGATAGCTGATACTATCCAGCCCGACCTTGGGCGCAATCACCCCCCAGAGAAGCATCACGAAGAATGAACTCAAGAAAAAGCCGGGAATAGCCGCCATTATCCGGAAATAGCCCATTTTAGTCCTCCTTTTTTATATTTGCCAGCTTCAGGTCAATCAATGAATCAATGCCGAAATGTGCCGCGCTCATAGTTACCTATTCAGCCAGTATGGCCTCAATTTCTTTATAAGCAGTGCTCAGAACTTCGCGGATTTCCTGCATCTTGTCGGCATCCAGACGGCGTAACCCCTCACCCAGCAGGTTCTCCAGAGCATGATATTCTTTCATTATCATTATCATTCTGCCGATATTCTTTAAATCCCATTTATGCTTCATCTGGCTTCTGACTTCATCGGCTGAAACCTTTCGTTCCGCCAGAAACTTAAGCCCCTCTTCGGTTATGGTATAGATTTTCTTACCGTCCCGCTCGGTGGCGCTGGCATACCCTATCTCTTCAAGCATCTGGAGGGTGGGGTAAACAGCCCCCGGGCTCGGCGTATACAGGCCGTGAGAAAGCTCCTCCAGTTCACGGATAATCTCATAGCCATGCCTCGGCTTATCCTTTATCAGGTCCAGGATGACGTATTTGAGGTCTCCCTTTTGAAAAGAGCTCTCCCGCCAAGGTCCCCTGAAGAATCTTTCCCCTCGAAATACCCGTTCTCTAAACATAACAACCTCCTAAAAACACCCTAATTGATATATCACATAGTATCACGATATATCTAGATATATTTTAATATCATTTGTCTAGTTTGTCAAGGGGTTTGGGAGGCAATTTTTAAAAAATTGGCTTAGAGCCTTTCGGCTCCCCCACTTGACAGGGGGAGAGCTTTGGTTGTAGTTTTCTCAAGGAAAAGAGCTTATTTAGGAGGATTAAGAGCCGTGAAACTAAAAGACAGGGTAGCCATTATTACCGGTGGCGGCACCGGCATAGGCAAAGCCATCAGTTTTGCCTTTATCAGGGAAGGGGCAAAGATTGTGGTCGCCGCCCGCAACCTTTCCCGGCTGGAAGATACGGTGAAAGAAATCAAGGCTAAAGGTGGGGAGGCCAAAGCAATACAGACCGATATCACCGACCACGAGCAGATAAAGCGGATGGTAGCCCAGACCACTAGCCAGTTCGGGCAGATTGACATACTGGTCAATAATGCCGCCCAGGGCACCTTTACTAATGCCGATGTCACCGATATGAACCTGGATGAGTGGCACAAGTCACTAGCCACCAACCTCACCGGGGCTATGCTCTGCTGCCGCGAGGTGCTGAAATACATGGTTCCCCGCCGCAGTGGCAATATTATCAACGTCAGCAGTGTCGCCGGCATGTCCGGAGTTCCCAGGGAAAGCCCCTATGCCGCCAGCAAGTGGGGCTTAATCGGCTTTACCAAAACCCTGGCTATTGAAGCCGGCAGGCACAATATCCGGGTCAACTGCATCAGCCCCGGGGCAACTAGGACTCAAGAATTCGAGGACTGGGTGAAGGCGTCGGCCAAGACCTTCGGCATCTCCTACGATGAGGTAATGAAAAAACTAGCCGAAAATAACGCCTTGAAGAGAATAGCCGAGACCGAAGAGATAGCCAACTGTATCGTCTTTCTGGCCTCGGATGACTCCAGCGCCATGACTGGCCACAACCTGGTGGCTAGCTGTGGCTTTCATATAACCCACCCCAACATGATAAGCTGGGTATAGTAGATTAATAAAGTTTAGGAGGAATTAAAAACAATGGCAACAAACTGGGAGAAAAACCTGGCAAGGAGACCCCGCTACGAAGTGAGCGCCGGCAACATCAAGGGCCGGCAGTACCCGACAATG
>CAZQXA010000110.1:0-4002 GCA_964597155.1 uncultured Dehalococcoidales bacterium | reverse complement strand
CAATTTGTCGCCTGAAACGTGTGATTTGACTTAGGTTAATCTACCCAGTTTCCCGCTCTCCTATCAGCCTCTCCCCATACTCAAGCAAAACCTTGGCTTGCTCCGGGGCTACCTTCTTGGCTTCCAGATAGGCTTTGAGAGCATCATAAGGGGTAATCTCCTCAGCCGCCCACGGCCCCAGTCTTTGACGGCCCTCTTGCCTGATGTCTTTGGCCATAGCCAAGTAGTGGGCCTGCCGCAGAGCATTTCTGATATCGCTGTCTCTGAGCTGGCCCTCAATCTCCGCCGGCAGGCTAATCTGGAGCCGCACTATGCTGTCAGAGACCCTATCCTGCTGTTCGGTGATAGCTTTGAGCACCGTGGCTGTCGGCTCCCCGTCCGACGCTTTAATATCAACATTGATGGTGACAAAACGGCGCCCGGCCACTGGCTGAAATTCAAAGGAGACCCGTCTTTTGCCCTTTTCACCATCAGGCTCGATTTCCACCAGATAAAATCCTTTGTCATCTTCCTCCTCGCTGAAATCCAGCCGCTCCAGGCTACCGGCATAAACCACCGGCGGACTCTGCTTTAAGACCTGGTGCCGGTGAATATGCCCCAGAGCGATGTAATCAAAGGCGGGATGGGCAACATTGCTCAGCAGCAGGTTATGCTCCTGCCCGATGGTCATTGAACTCTCCGAGCCGACTTTAGCGCCTGTGACCCAGACATGAGCCGCCAGTATCGCCGGCAGTCCCGGGTCAAGCTCACTCGCCTTGTCAGCGATGACGCTGGTCAGTGCCTGCTGTAATTTCTGATTTATCTGGTCAAAGGTGAGATTTTTGCTCTCTTCTCTGGCTAGCAGGGCGCTGCGCCTCAGCCAGGGCAAGGAGACTACCTGAACCTCCCCACTACTGGTGGCTATGCGGTAAAGCTGGGGGCGGTTGGAGACATAGACATTTTTGACCGTCAGGGTATCAAAGATTTCGGTGGTGGTAGCCTTGCCAATGGCGTTGGGCAGGTCGTGGTTGCCAATGAGCAGGAAGATAGGGATGCCGCTAGCGGAGAGGCGGCTAATTCTCCTGGCGAATTCCCGCTGTTGGGTCTGGGTTGGCTCACGGCTCTTGTAGGCATCGCCGCAGAAGAGTACCAGGTCTACCTTATTCTCCAGGGCATAGTCTACCACCTGGTCAAGGGCTCCCAGGAAATCGAGCAGCCGTGAGGACAAGCCGGTAGTCGGGTCAAGGCGGCCGTAGGTCTCAACGCCAAGGTGAAGGTCGGCGAAGTGGAGGATTTTCATTGGAGCATACCCCTCCCCCTATTTTAAATAGTTCTCTTTCTTCCCATACCCACCCGCCCCAAAAGGCTCACACCTCTTAAACTCTCAAAACTAAAGCAGCGTCAGGGAGTGGTGGTGACAAAAGGTCTCTTATCCTTCTTGCAGACGATCTGGACTACATTGCGGGCTGACATGGCGACAGCGGGCAAGCCACCGCCCTCCTCAACCCACTGGCCGGTCATATAGAAGCTATCCAGCCCGGGCAGGGTCTTACTCATGCGCTTCATAAAACTCTGGCCTGTGGGCAGCCAGCCCTCATAGCTACCCCGCCAGTTGCCGGTATATCGCTCCCAGGTCAGAGGGGTAGCCACATCGCGCATTTCTACCTTGGCCGCCAGCCCTGGGAAACGCTGGTCAAGGGCAGCAACTACCTGGTCGGCTATCTGCTCCTTCTCCGCTTTATAGCGCCTGAGGTCTCCCCTCAGCCTCTTCCAGTAATCATAGTCAGTATTGAACATGACTTTTAACGCTGTCTTGCCTTTTGGTGCTAGACTGGGGTCGAAATTGTATATATGCACACCCAGCCGTTCGTGTTTCTTGCCGGCAACAGTAACCGGCTTATCAAGAGGGAAGCTGGTCCCAGCCACTGAAGAGGGCATATCATCAAAGGTGCGCCTCACCCCCAGGCCAACATATACCAGTGGGGGAAACAGGCGAGGCTTTTCGTAATAACCCCGTATTTTGGCATCGATGTATTTCCCGCCAAGCATACCAAAAATGGTGGCGTGGCCATCGGCGGCGGAGATGACAATGTCACTGCGGTGCTCCGTCCCGTCAGCCAGACGCACGCCGACTGCTTTATCGTTCTTCACCAGTATCTTGGCCACTGGTGACTTGTAACTAATCTCACCGCCAAGGGCAAGGTAACGCCGCTCAATAGCCCGGGAAAACTCCAGGGAACCGCCTATGGTATAACCAGCTGCCTTCTGGTCCAGCCAGGCAAGAGTCATGAGCATAAATAACATGGGGAAATCTTCTGAGAGGTCACCGGAGAAGCCGATGGAGAAAGCCTGGCGCATAAAGGTATTCTTAAAGCGCCGGGAAAAAGCAAGGGTCGAAGTCTTGCCCCATTTTCTCATAATCCTTAAAAAGGGAACCATCTTAAACATCAGCTTAAGTCCGTCAATAGGGCTATATAGCTCAGCGGCTTTGTCTACCGGCATTTTCACATGGGTACAGGCACGCGCCCCTTTGATGAACTCCTCAATGACATTCTTATCCTCCGGGGCAAGCTCTTTCATATGCCGCTCCAGACGGTCAAGGTCGGCATAGACATTAAAGACCTTACCGCCTTTCCCCTCGATGCGCAGGTAACACTCGTGGTCAACGATAGTCTGCCCCGGCAGCGCCCCCAGCTCTTTCCAGATATGATAGAACTCATTGGCCGGATTGGTCCCCACCAGCCAGTGAATACAGCCGTCAATGGTATAGCCCTTGCGTTCCCAGGCAGTGCATACCCCACCCGGCTTGTCGTGCAGCTCAAAGATTTTAGTACGGTAGCCATTCATCTGTCCGTAGCACCCAGCCGAAAGCCCAGCGATTCCACCCCCAATGATAATTATTGACTTTTCAGCCATTTTCCGCCTCCTTAATTCCTTCCCTCAAGAAAAAGGGTTATATCCCGGTTTTTTTACTAATGTCTTCTCTTTTTCTATGATATCCGGCTTGTAAACCTTCTCCGCCCAATTCTCGGGGGTAATCTCTTCAATGGCTACTGAAACCCATTTCTCCTCACACTTAGCGATGTTGGTGATACAATCGGTAATTGCCGCCGCTAGTTTTCTTTTCTGCTCTGCCGTTCTTCCCGGATGCATTTTTATTATAATATGAGGCATATATCTTCACCCCTCTTTCCATATCTTACCCCCCGGGGGCAAAACGAAGAGGTCTTCCCCTTCCAGCTTGGCTTGCAGCGTCTTCTTCAAGCTCTCGATAGGGACTCGTATCTGCTTCAGGCTATCGCGCTCCCTTATGGTAACCTGCTTGTCCTCCAGCGACTGGAAGTCAACAGTGACACAGAAGGGAGTGCCAATCTCATCCTGGCGCCGGTAGCGCCGCCCTATACTCTGGGCATCGTCATAGTTTACCATCCACTTCCAGCGCAGGTCGGCATAAATCTCCTCAGCCAGGGAAGCCAGGTTTTCTTTGCGGCTTAGGGGCAAAACCGCCACCTTGATGGGAGCTAGGTCAGAGTGAAAACGTAGCACCACTCGCTTTTCGCCCTCGGCTATATCTTCATCATAGGCATCGCACAACAGGGCCAGGGCAGTGCGGTCAACCCCGGCTGATGGCTCAATGATATAGGGGATAATATGCTCCTTGGTCTCTTCATCGTAGTAAGCAAGGTTCTTTCCGCTGAACTTGGCGTGCTGTACCAGGTCAAAGTCGCCACGATTGGCAATGCCCTCCAGTTCAGCCCAACCCATAGGGTAGAGATAGTTAATATCAGAGCACTGGCGGGCGTAGTGCGCCAGTTCTTCCTTGGCATGTGGGCGCAGCTTGAGGTTCTCCTTTTTGATGCCCAGCCCCACATACCAGTTGAGGCGCTCCTCTACCCAGTAGTCAAACCACTGCTTATCCGTCCCCGGCTTGACGAAGAACTCAATCTCCATCTGCTCGAACTCGCGGCAGCGGAAGATAAAGTTGCCGGTGGTAACCTCATTGCGGAAGGCTTTGCCTATCTG
>CAZQXA010000109.1:0-4003 GCA_964597155.1 uncultured Dehalococcoidales bacterium | reverse complement strand
ATGTCACCAAAGCCAATCTATGAGGAAACACTAAAGGCAAACTCCAAGCTCGTCGCCGGTGTTTTGCTCTGGGCGCTAGCCGTTGCCATAATCCCGGGCATTATCAGCGGCGGGGTGTGGTGGCTCTTCATCCTCTACATCGCCCTGACTCTAGCCATCCTATACGGCTTCTACAAGATGAAGGTGGAGCTGTTTGAGGATAGGCTGGTAGTAAAATTCGGCTTTCTTTACCGCAAGACTATTTCCGTGGAGAAGATAAAGAATTGCTCCCCTCACCAGATACTTCACCCGGTGAGGACATACGGGGGCTGGGGCATCAGGAAGGGGACAGACGGGACCTTTGCCTTAACCCAGGCTTTCATCAACCAAGCGGTAAAGCTGGAAACGCCAGAGAAGACCTACGTAATCTCTTCCCAAAAGGCGGAAAGCCTTTGCCAGGCTGTTAGAGCATTAAAGGGATAATAATAGCATGACAACCAAGCGAGACTACTACGAAGTCCTGGGCATAGAACGAAACGCCACCGACGAGGAGATAAAAAAGGCGTTCCGCAGGCTGGCCTTCAAGTATCACCCCGACCACAACCAAGAAGATAAGACGGGGGATAAATTCAAAGAGGTCAACGAAGCCTACGAAGTGCTCTCCGACCCGGATAAGCGGGCGGCTTACGACCGCTTCGGGCACGGCGGCGTCGAGGGACTCTACGGGCAGGGCTTTGAGGGCTTCGGCTTCAGCGGCTTTGGCGACATCTTCGATGCTTTTTTTAGCGGGGCAACCACCGCCAGCCGCCAGGCGCCGCGCCGTGGTACCGACCTCGCCTGCGTAGTTATCATCACCCTGGAGGAAGCCGCCAAAGGCTGTGAAAGAGAGATAACCATAACGCGCACCGAGAACTGCTCATCGTGCCAGGGCACGGGTAGCCGGCCGGGCAGCAAGCCCGCCCGATGTCCCAACTGCAACGGCTCGGGACAGGTGCGGCGGGTCCAACAGAGCCTCTTTGGCCGTTTCGCCCACACCGCCACCTGCGATAAGTGCCACGGTGAAGGCCGGATTATCACCGACCCCTGCTCCCGCTGCCAGGGCACCGGCAGAGAGAAGCACAAGCGCCAAATTTCGGTCGTAATCCCGGCCGGGGTGGATAACGACTCTCAAATACGCCTCAGAGGCGAGGGGGAGGCAGGGACGAGAGGCGGCTCTGCCGGGAATCTTTACATCAACATCTCAGTCGAAGAGCACGAAATCTTCAGCCGGCAAAATGACAACATCCTCTACGAGCTGCCCATCAACTTTGCTCAAGCGGCCCTGGGCGCCGAGGTGGAGATACCCACCCTGGAGGGCAAGACGAGCTTTAAGATACCGGCGGGCAGTCAGACGGGGCAGGTCTTCCGGCTTAAAGGGCAGGGCATTGCCCATCTGCGGGGAGGCGGGCACGGCGACCAGCTGGTTAAGCTCTTTGTGGTTACCCCGGATAAGCTAACCGCAAAACAGCGCCGACTGCTGGCTGAGCTGGGCGCAAGCTTAAGCCCAGCCAATATACCAAGTCCCAAAAATTGGAAGGGGTTATCTTAAAAGCGGGGTGGCTTTACTGCCGGAACAGGGAGAACAACTGCCACCTCCGACCCACCAGCTCGTGCCTGGCTTCAGCCTCCATCAGCTCCAAGGCTGCTTTACGGGGGTCAAGCCCCTCGTATAGCACCTGATAAATCCTCTCGGTTATAGGCATCCCCAGCTCAAACTGTTGAGCCAGACTGTGGGCAACAATGGTGGTAGTCACCCCCTCAGCCACATTATCCATTGATTTGAGTATCTCTTCCAGCGAGCGCCCCTTGGTCAATTCCACCCCCACATAGTGGTTACGGCTCAAGGGGCTAGCGCAGGTGGTGACGAGGTCGCCCAGACCGGTTAGCCCGGAAAAGGTGAGGGGATTTGCCCCCAGAGCCACTCCCAGAGCCGTTATCTCGGTTAAGCCCCGGGTGATTAAAGCCGCCTTGGTATTATCGCCGTAGCCCAGCCCATCAGCTATGCCCGCCCCCAGAGCGATGATATTCTTTAGCGCCCCACCAAGCTCCACGCCGATGACATCGGTATTGGTATAGAGACAGATGCCGGGGGTATTCAGCAGCTTCTGAGCCTTTCTGGCTACGAGTTCATTCCAGGCAGCCACCACGGCCACCGCCGGTAAGCCGCGGAGAATCTCCGCCGAAAGATTAGGCCCGGAATGAACACAAATATTAGGCCAAAAAGCAGGGTTGATCTCATCGGCAATTACCTGAGACATCCGCTTGTTACTACCAATCTCCAGGCCCTTGGCGGCGCTCACTATCAACATTGAACTATCAAGGTGGTCAGCCGCCAATTTGATATTCTGCCGCATCTTCTGGGAGGGCACTGCCAGGATTACCGCCTTGGCATCGGTTAGGGCTTCAGGTAGTGAGCTGGTGATTGAGAGCTCGGGAGGAAAGACGATTCCGGAAAGCGCCTCGGAGCGAGATTGGCCATTCTTTAGTGCTGTGGCCTCTTGCTTTGTCCGTGCCCACAGGCTGACCTCTATCTCATTACGTGCCAGCACCACCCCCAGGGTCACCCCCCAGGTAGTGGTGCCCATAATGGCCACCCTGGACATACCTTACCCCGTTCCCCTCTTACGGCCGGGGGAAGGCGGGGCCATCCCTTCCGCCTTATCGCCGAGCTTGCGCTCTTTGCCCGTTACCAGGCGACGGATGTTATCCCGGTGCATGACAAAGATTATTAACGCCCCCACCAGAGCATAAAACAGGTACTCTATGGGGAAGCCGTTTAAAATGGTAAGCGGGACCAATATGGCATAGCTGCCTACTGCCCCGGCAATGGAGCCTAGAGAAGCAAACTTGGTTAAGCCGGCACCTATAATTAGAATCTCACCGCCAAATAAGGCGGCTGGTGGGCATAGGGCAACTAACCCGCCGAAGAAGGTAGCCACGCCCCTGCCTCCCTTAAATCCAAGGAATACCGGCCAATTATGGCCAACTATAGCGGCTAGGGCAGCCAGAACCTGGGCTACCAGCGCGCCTAAAGCAATGTTGCCCACCACCAGATAGTCTTGGCCCACTATCAAGCCGGCAAAGACCACCGCCAGAACCCCCTTTATCAGATCCAGGGCAGCCACCAGAACAGCCCACTTGCGGCCGGCGGTGCGCAGCACATTGGTTGCCCCCGTCCGGCCACTGCCGTACTTCCTGACATCAACCTTAGCCTGCCGCCGGCTCAAAAGGTAACCAACGGGAATAGAGCCCAAAAGGTAACCCAGTACCACCACACCGACAAACTTGGCAATTATCATGCCTCACCTCTGGTCTTGAAGACTAAACGAAAGGGAGTGCCCGCGAAGCCGAAGGACTGGCGCAGTTTGTTTTCCAGGTAGTGCTGGTAGGAAAAATGTACCAACTTAGCGTCGTTGACAAAAAAGACGAAGGTTGGCGGGTTAACCTCAGCCTGGGTGGCATAAAAAACCTTCAGCCTTTTGCCACCCTTTCGGGGCAGATTATGAGCCGCTACCGCCTTCTGAACCACATTGTTAACCTCAGTGGTAGGCAGTCTTTTTAGCCTCTCCTGATATACCTCAAAGGCTTCGGGCATCACCTTGTCCACTCCTTCGCCGAACTTAGCCGAGGTATAGACCACCGGCGCATAGGACATAAACTTAAACTTGCTCCTGATATAGCGGTTACTTTCAGCCATATTCTTATTTTTCGCCAGGTCCCACTTATTGACTACCAGTATAATCCCTTTAGCCGCCTGCTGGATATAGCCGGCGATGTGCTCATCCTGAGAGGTAAGCAGCTCAGCCGCGTCTAAAACCAGCAGGACGACATCAGCCTCGTCTATAGCCCGCAGGGCTCTAATTACACTGTACTTCTCTACGCCCTTCCCCCACCGGCCCCGCCGCCTGATACCAGCGGTATCAATAAGTATCACATTTTGCCCCCCAAAGTCAAGTGGGGTATTTATAGCATCGTGAGTGGTGCC
>CAZQXA010000108.1:0-4183 GCA_964597155.1 uncultured Dehalococcoidales bacterium | reverse complement strand
GGTTTAAAGTGGGGGTGGGGAGACCCCCCGATTTTAAAGCAAATGAGCAATTTTGAGACCATTATCTACCAAAAGAAGAATAGTATTGCCTATGTCACCCTCAACCGACCTCAGGCCCTGAACGCCTATAACCTCAAGATGAGGGACGAGCTCTATGGGGTGCTGGGCGCCATCAGGGACGACGACGAGGTCAGGGTGGCTATATTTGGGGGCGCCGGGGAGAGAGCCTTCTGCGCTGGCGCCGACCTTACCGAGTTTCTTACCGCCCCCTCCCCGATACTAGCCCGCAAGGCGCGCTGGGCAAGGGATGTCTGGGGGCTTTTTTTGAGCCTAGCCAAGCCGCTGATTGCCGCCCTTCACGGCTATGTTCTGGGCTCTGGGCTCGAGATAGCCCTCGGCTGCGATATCAGGCTGGCTTCCGAGGATGTCCAGTTTGGCCTGCCTGAGCCACAGCTGGGCATAATCCCGGCCGCCGGCGGCAGCCAGACCCTGCCCAGGGTCATCGGCAGGGCTGGGGCGCTGGAGATGCTATTATTCGGGCGCTGGCTTGGGGCGGAGGAAGCTCAGCGCTTGAAGCTGGTCAACCGGGTGGTACCCCGCAAAGAGCTAATGCCGGAAGCCGAGAAGCTGGCTAAAAAAATTGCCGGCTTTGACCCCGTTGCCGTAAGCTTTGCCAAGCAGGCAATCACCAGGGGGCTTGACCTTGCCCTAGAACCGGGGCTGGAGCTTGAAGCCAGGCTGGCGGGCGCTATAATTTAATTAAAATAGAGGGAGAAATCGTGGAGGAAAAGAATCTTGATTCTCTTGCCCAAAAAGTGGCCGAGCTGATTATGGGCGCCCAAAAGCTGGTGGTCTTCACCGGCGCTGGCATCAGCACTGAGTCCGGCATCCCCGATTTTCGCAGTCCCGGCGGCATCTGGAGCCGCTTTGACCCCGAAGACTTTACCTACCAGAAGTTCGTCGCCGACCCCCAAGCCAGGAGGAAGCAGTGGCGGATGCTGGGAGAGGGGCATCTCACTACCGAAGCTAAGCCCAACCCCGCCCACTACGCTATCGCCGAGCTGGATAGATTAGGCAGGCTGGACTGCGTCATCACCCAGAACGTGGACAATCTTCACCATAAGGCGGGGGTGCCCGCGGAAAAGGTATTTGAACTCCACGGCAATGTGCAGTGGGCGGTGTGCCTGAACTGCGGCCAGCATTACCCCTTCGCCCAGATTAAAGCCAGGCTGGACGGAGGCGAGGAAATCCCCGACTGTGAAAAGTGCCACGGCATGCTCAAACCAAATGCTGTCCTTTTCGGCGAACAGCTACCGGCGGAGGTGTTGGGGGAAGCCAGCCGCCGCTCGTCTAGCTGCGACCTTTTTATCGTGGTCGGCTCCACCCTGGTTGTCTACCCTGCCGCCTATATGCCCATCTACGCCCTTCAGGCAGGAGCCAAGCTGGTTATCATCAACCTCAGCTCCACCCCTATCGACGCCGAGGCGGCTATCGTAATTAGGGCTAAGGCGGGGGAAGCAATGTCCCGGATAGTAGACAAGGTGAAAGAAAAGAAGGGTTAAACGAGTTAGAGCATGGTTATAACCGAGTTTCTTGAGCTGGCGGCGATGCTGGTGCCACAGAGAACGGCTATTGTCTTTGAGGGCAAGCGATATAGCTACGCCGAGCTTAAAAGTCGGGTAAACCGCCTGGCCGATTCCTTAAATCGGCTGAACTTAAAAAAGGGAGAGCGGGTAGCCATCCTCGAGGTCAACTGCCCTGAGTATGTGGAGGCTTGTTTTGCCACGGTGAAGGCGGGGGGTATCTTCGTGCCCTTGAACTTCCGCATACGGCAGGACGAGCTGGTCTACCTGGTGGAGAAAGCCGAGCCTAAGGTCCTCTTTCTCGGCAGCCGCTATGCCGATATGGTGGCTAAGGCTAAAGCGAAACTTGCCGGGGTAAAACACTTCATTGTCATCGGCGGCCAGTATGAGGGGATGTTGGGCTACGACGAGCTTATCGCCTCGGGTTCAGCTGAGGAGAAGAGCTTGGCCCAGCTAAACGATGAGGACGTAGCCATGCTCATGTTCACCGCCGGGACCACCGGCTTCCCCAAGGGGGTTCCTCAGGACCATAATGCCTATAGTTCCTATGTGCTGCGTAATGTTGACCCCCCCGATATGGAGGCGCCGCCGGAGACCAACGTCCTGGTCATGCCCCTCTACCATGTGGCCGGAATGCAGGCTTTGATGGCCAGCATTTATGGCGGCCGAACCATTGCCCTGATGCGGCAGTTTGAGGAAAAAGAGTGGTTTGAGACGGTGCAGCGGGAGCAAGCCACCCGGGTGATGGTGGTGCCGACCATGCTCAAAAGGATTGTTGACTACCCCGACTTTGATAAGTATGACCTTTCTCGCGTCCAGGTGATAACCTACGGCGCTGCCGCCTGCCCCTACGAGGTTCTCAAAGAAACCATCGAGCGTTTCCCCGGCCGGGCGCTGATAAATGCCTTCGGCGGGACGGAGACCTCTTCCACCATCGCTGCGCTACGGGCTGAAGACCAGATAATCACCGGGAAAGAGACCGAGGCGGAGAGAGAGAAGAAGCTACAGAGACTGGCTACCTCCATCGGTCTGCCTTTGGAGGATGTGGAGATTCAGGTTCGGGATGAAAAGGGGCGCCAGTTAGCTAGTGGGCAAATAGGTGAAATCGTAGCCAGAAGCCAGAGAATAATGAAGGGCTACTGGAAGGACGAGGAGAGAACAAGGCAGGCTTTTACCGCCGATGGCTGGTACCGCACCGGCGATAAGGGTTATAAGGATGAGGAGGGCTATATCTATCTTACCGGCCGTGCCGACGATGTCATTGTCAGGGGCGGGGAGAATATCGGCCCTAGCGAGGTGGAGAGCGTCCTTTCCACCCACCCCAAAATCGAAGAGGCAGCGGTGATTGGCGTCAAGGATGTTGAGTGGGGCCAGCAGGTCAGGGCGATAGTCAGGCTCAAAAAGGGAGAAACGGCTACCGAAGCGGAAATCATTGATTTTTGCCGCCCCCTCTTGTCTGGGTTCAAGCGTCCCACCTCGGTAGTCTTTGTTAGCCGAGAACTGCCCAAGACTTCAACCGGCAAGGTTCTGCGGCGGGTGCTCCGTGAAAAATACGGCGAGCCCTGACCCCTTACTTATGCAGGCGGCGGAGTTCAAAGACCACCGGGTTATCGGGATCGGGGCAGACAGCGGTGGTCACATCGGGGTCTTTCTCCCAGGGGAAGGCCCCGCCGAACATCAGCGGCATGAGGCTGGGAAGCAGGGAATTGAAGGCAAAAAGGCACAAGCCCTCCGGTGTTTTTTCGCCGACCACCCACTCGTCGCCGACCTTGTGTCCCCCCTCACAGCTCCCCTTCTGGCTTTTTACCCTGATCCTTACTTCATAGCTTTCGGCCATCTTCCTTTGCTCCTGACTTTTATTTTTCTATCGTAGCGGCTATGAGCTCGGCGATATCCATAACCTTGAGCTTTTCCTCGGCCGCTTTAGCCTTAATCCCGTCATCGAACATCTGCAGGCAGAAGGAGCAGGCGGTAACCACGGTTTGAGCCCCAGTCGCCAGCGCCTGCTCGGTGCGCAGCTCGTTGATTCGGCGCCCCTCGTGCTCTTCCAGCCACATATGGCCGCCGCCGCCACCACAGCAGAAGCTATTATTCCGGTTTCTCTCCATCTCCACCATTTTTATATCGGGGATGTTTTTGATAATCCGCCTCGGCGGCTGGTAGATATCATTATACCGGCCCAGATAGCAGGGGTCGTGGTAGGTAACAAGTTCGCCCCGGCTTTTAGTAATTTTCAACTTACCTTCTTTTATTAGCTGGGCGATGAGCTGGGTGTGGTGGATAACTTCGAAATTTCCGCCGAACTGGGGGTACTCGTTCTTCAGGGTGTTGTAGCCGTGGGGGCAGGCGGTAACTATGCGCTTGACTCCGTAGCCCTTTAATAGCTCGATGTTCTTGGCCGCCTGCATCTGGAAGAGGTACTCGTTGCCCAGGCGGCGGGCCGGCTCGCCGCAGCAGCTCTCCTCAGCCCCCAGGATGCCAAAATTAACCCCGGCTATTTTAAGCAGCTTAGCCGTAGCCTGAGCTACCCTGGTGCTCCTCTCCTCCAGGGCGTAGCTGCAGCCCACCCAGAAGAGAATATCTACGTTCTTGTCCTCGGC
>CAZQXA010000107.1:0-4184 GCA_964597155.1 uncultured Dehalococcoidales bacterium | reverse complement strand
CTGCAGCGGCGATTCCGAGAGGCAGATTTCAGCCATCTATGATGAGGTGGGGCACCGGCTGAAGCAGGAGGGCGTCCTGCCCTATCACCACGAGGGGACTATAGACTCCGGCTGGCTGTTGCTTGATTATGGCGATATTATTGTCCACATCTTTGCCCCCTTTGAGCGGGAATACTACCAGCTTGATGAGCTCTGGAGCAAGGCTGTGCCGGTGCTGCGGATTCAATAGCCGAAGATTTCCTCCGGTGAGAAGAAGAGCTTGATTTCCTCCTCGGCGGTGGCGGTTGAATCCGAGCCGTGAACGCTGTTCCGCTCAATGTCCAGCCCGTAATCGCCCCTTATCGTTCCTTTCAGAGCCTTAGCCGGGTCGGTTGCCCCCATCGCCTTTCTGATTAACTCTATGGCTCCTTTGCCCTCAAAGACACAGGCGACAATGGGGGCGGAGCTGATATAATTCACCAGGTTATCGTAGAAGGGCTTGTCCTTGTGGACGGCGTAGTGCCTTTGAGCCAGGGTTCTATCCGTCTGGAGGAGCTTTATTGCCACCAGCTTCAGGCCCAGCTTCTCCAGGCGGGCGATGATAGCGCCGGCCAAGCCTCTCTGCATGGCGTCGGGTTTGATTAAGACTAAAGAGCGTTCCATTTTAAGCTCCTTATAGAGGATATAGTTTATTGGGTTTTTTAGCAACCTGTTTCTTCCCCCTCCCCACCGTTTAGAAAAATCTCTTTCTTCCCACCCTGACCCACCCTCGTAGGCTTTGCCTCTAAAACTCCGTTACCCCACCCCATAAAAAGGAGAGTAAAGAGAGGTCTCTCCTCTTTTGGGTGGGTGGGAAAGTAAACCTAGGTTATGGGGGGCGGAGCAGTCCCTCTAAGTCTTTGATAGTTACCGCCTCCAGCGAGTCCACGATAAGGTCAGCTTGCTTAAGTCTTTGCCTGGGGTGGGTGTTGGTGACAGCCAGACAATGCATGCCGGCTTTTTTGGCCGCGGCAACACCTGCCACCGCATCCTCAATTACCAGGCAGTTCCCGGGCTCGACCCCCAATTTCTGGGCGGCCAGCAGGAAGACCTGCGGGCTGGGTTTGCCCTCGGTTACCTCATGACCGTTGACGATAGCCTGGAAGCAATTGGCTATACCCAGCTCTTCGGTAACCAGCCGGATGTTTTCTATCGTCGTCGACGAGGCTATAGCCATCTTGACCCCCTCTATGTTCAGTGACTGGATAAGCTCCACGGCTCCGGGGAGCGGTTTTATCCTTTGCCTTGCCCGGCTGCGGAAAATCTCCTCCTTTTCCCGGGCAATAGCCTCTATTTCCCCCGGGGCTATCTGCTTACCCATAGCTTTTCTGATTATGGTGTCGTTTCTTTCTCCGAAGCTCTGCCTGAAGTCCTCGGCGCTAAAATTTACTCCCCTTTTGCCCAAAGTTTCCTGCCAGGCGCTGAGGTGAAGGGGGCCGGTATCGGCGATTACCCCATCCATATCCCAGATAACAGCCCCGATTTCAGGCATTGGCTACTGGCTCCTGCCTGGGGCTGGGGATAAACATGGTGGCTTGGCTATCGGCTATGGGGGTGCCATCCTTGAGCCTTATTTCTCCCCTGGCCTCAACCAGCCTCCTCGTCTTTCTGGTCACGGCGGCGGTAATGGTGAGCTGTTCGCCTATCCGGGCCGGGCGTTTAAACCTGGCTTGCATTTTGGCGGTGACGGTTTTTACCCCGGAAAAGAGGGCGGCGTAGCTCATTGCCTCATCAAGGAGGCAGCTTATGATTCCGCCGTGGACCAGCCCCGACCAGCCCTGATGAAGTTTGCTTGGGGTAAACTCTGCCTTAACCCCCTTGCCCTCTTTGACAAAATTCAATTTCAGGCCGATGGGGTTCTTCGGCCCGCAGACAAAACACATATCGTATTCCTTTTCCGTGTCAACCGATACCTGAGGCCAGTTTGCCATTTTTTGTCTCCTTAAAATTAGCGGTGTCGGCGCCGGGTGATTGCCGGTCGCCTGAGGTATAGCGGCTGGAGGGTGGCGGGGTGGTCATAATCACCGGCCTCAAGCCGCGGCTTGGCCAGCTCCACCAGCAGGCTGGCCCGGCGGGGTTGAGGATGAGCGATTACCGCTTTTTGTCCCAGCTTTTTCTTGATTTCTTTGGCGATAACGGCCAAATATTCCCCGCAGAATAGGGTCTGGCCGCTTATCTCCGCATCCAGAGCGTCAACGGTGGTTATATGCTCTGGGGCAAGCTGGCGCCACTGGCTACCTTTCTTCTGGTAGAGGGCGGTGGCAATCTCTCCCCGGCCGGCATTGAATACCGGGCAGATGGGCAGGTTGCTTTCGGCGTGCTGGTAGGCTTCCAGTTCCAGGCTGCTTACGCCGATTATGGGGACTTTAAGGCTGAAGGCTAAGCCCTTGGCCGTGCTCAAGCCCACCCGCAGTCCGTTAAAGCTCCCCGGTCCTTTAGCCACGATAACACAGCTCACGGTTTTAAGCCCTACTTTAGCCTCATCCAGCAGGCGAGCCAGGCGAGGCAGTAACTCAACGCTATGGTTCTGCCCGCAGCGCCAGGTCGCCTCGGCCAGCACCCTGCCATCCTGCACCAGAGCCAGGCTGGCGCTATCGGTTGAGGTGTCTATTGCCAGTTGCATTTTTTTAGTTCAGCCACGATATTGCGGTAGCGCTGGCCGCTGGGCTTGAGTTTTAGACGGCGCTCGGTATCGGCCAGATAGCTTATTTCAATCAGTAGGTGCTGCGGCGGCAACAGGCTTAACCCCTTTTCCGCCCATTCCACGACGCAAAGCCCGCTGCCGTATAGATAATCATCCAGGCCAATCTCGGCAATCTCCTCCAGATTCTCCAGGCGGTAGAAGTCTATATGATATAGCGGTAGCCTGCCCTTAAGCTCCCTGACGACGACAAATGAAGGGCTGGCGGCATACTCCTTGATATTCAGCCCCCAGGCAATCCCCTGAGTGAGGCAGGTCTTCCCCGCCCCCAGACCACCCACCAGGAGGAAGTTATCACCGGGCTGGGCAAGCTGGCCAAGGCGAGTGCCCAATTTCTGGGTCTCTTTCGGGCTGTGGGTGATTATCTCAAGGTGGTTCATCGCTGGCTGAAATGCTCCCACCCCACCCTGTCTATAGGCAGTGGCTTTCCCTGGCGGTCAACCACGGTTACCCCCTCGCCGGCGATAATCTCACCAATGACCGTTATCGGGCAGGAGGCGGCTTGCTTTACTCTATCAATCACTTTAGCCCCGGCGGTAAACAAAAGCTCGTAGTCCTCACCGCCGGATAACGCCAGTTCCAGGGCTCCCTGGCTGAAATTAGCTTTGACCATGGGCTCAATGGGCACTCGCTCCGCCTCTATTCGGGCGCCGACCTTGCTTGCCTTGCCTATCTGGCCCAGGTCGCTAATCAGCCCATCGCTGATGTCTATGGCTGTTTTCACCCCCTGTTCGACCAGTAGCTGACCCTCGGCTATTCGGGGGGAGGGGTGTAGAAAAGCCTGTTTGAAAAGCTCGGCGGCTTGGCGGTCGAAGGTAAGCCTTTGCCGGAGCATCTCAAGGCCGGCGGCGGCCGCTCCCAGATAGCCGGTAACCGCTACCAGCTCTCCTGGGCTAGCGGTGGAGCGGGTCAATAGCTGCTTTTTGGGGCTAGCGCCCAGAATAGTGATGATGATAGCCACCAAAGGCGCCGAGCTGGTATCTCCGCCGACTATGGCAACGCCGTATTGCCCGGCCAATTCAAGCATACCTTTATACAGGGCAGTGACATCGCTAACCTCGGTGCTATCGGGCAGGGCTAACGATACCAGGGCGTATCGGGGCAAGCCGCCCATAGCAGCAATATCGCTTAAATTTACCGCCAGCGCCTTCCAGCCCAGTTCCTTCCAGGGAGCTAATCCTGAGGGGAAGTGGACACCTTCAATAAAGGAATCGACGGTAGCCAGTTGTATTGACTCATCACCCTGCCAGGCGGCGGCATCATCACCGATGCCGATTAAGAGGTGTTTATCCTGCCCGCCGCCCGCCATTTTAGCCAGGAGATCAATCAGCCCGAATTCCCCCAGTTCCGAAACCTTCATGGCAAAATTATAGCACGAATTAAAGGGTGGGGTATAAATGTTTGCTCCGCCACCCCCCACTAAGGTTATTTTTCCCACCCAGCCCGCCCTCATAGGCTCTGCCTC
>CAZQXA010000106.1:0-4192 GCA_964597155.1 uncultured Dehalococcoidales bacterium | reverse complement strand
CACCCCTCTTAAAGCACCCTGACAAGCGGGATAAAGGGGTGAAGAAGAGTTAAAGAGAGGTAAAACCTCTTTTGGCCGGGCTGGGTGGGACAAAAACCTAAATTAAACAATGGGGGGAGGGGTGGAGAGAACCCCCAAACAAGAGTTTCAGAGTGAAGCCCACGAGGGCGGGTTGGGTGGGAAGAAAAACAAAAGTTAAAAACGGTGGGGAGGGGAAGAAAAAGATTCCTAACCTATATCCTAAACCACAATACTCAAAGCCGCCGGTATCACCCGGAAAGAAGCGGGCAGCTCTCCCAGCAGCTCACCATCGGCATAAACCAGCATTGGCTCCGTCGATTCAATGGTAACGCTAGCCGCTTTTTTCATCTTGAATTTAGGGTGATTAACATGCGTCCCCTTATATACCTTGGGCAACTCCTTGAGCAGTTCCAACTTGCCCATATCCCCGATAATGGCGACATCAAGCAAACTATCGCCAAGCTCAGCCTGGGGCACTACATGCATCCCGCCGCCCAGGTAGCCCCCGTTAGCCACCACCACATTTAAAACCCGCCCGCTTTCCACCTCGCCATCAGCCCTGACCACAACCGGTTTATTCTTATAAACAAATAGAGTCCTTAACAGCCCGCCCAGATAAGGGATGGTGCCGCCAAAGAACTTGGGCAGGCGTTCGGTCTCCTTGACCACGGCGGCATCAAAGCCGGTGCCGGCGGCATTAACGAAAAAGCGCTCCAGGGTCTTGCCCTCTCTTTGATACTCAATCAGGCCAACATCAATGGTCAACCTCTTGGAACTGGTCAGGGTGGAGCAAGCAGCGGCATAGTTGCGGGGGATACCGACCGAGCGGACAAAATCACTGCCGGTGCCGGTGCTTACGACACCCAGCGCCGTAGTCGCCGCATTGCTGGAATGAAGTATACCGTTGGCCACTTCGTTCACCGTCCCGTCCCCACCCACCGCCACCAGGCAGCGATAACCATTACTGGCTGCCGCCCGAGCCAGCTCTATGGCATGCCCCACGCCCTCGGTATACACAAAGTCAAAGGAAAGGCCACTACGATTGAGCAGCTTGCTGATGAGGCGCCACTTGCGGCGTGTGGAATGGGCTCCGGCCACCGGATTGACAATTACCTTAGTGCGCGCTAGCGACATTGACTCTGAACTCGTCTTAAAGAGATTCCCTTATACTACCAGAACGCCTGACCTGGGCTTTAAGCTAACTGTCTCCTCTTGGTTATCCAGATACTGGAAACGAAACCCACCGCCAGGTAGATTGCCATTGATAGAACAGCAAGCCCGATGCTCGGGCTCTCCAATTCAAAGGGCATCATACCACTACCACCAGAGATCCCAAAACCTTCCAGAAAGAGCTCGTATCCGCCATAGACAGTAGCGATGGTGTCGCCGTTGCTGGACAACATAAACCAGTGCGGCTGACCTGTCATAGCGAGGATGCTATCAATAATCTCGATAATGACCATGATAAAGACCAGCGTGATGACAGTAGCTCCCATGGCTCCCTTTGATATCGAGCTAAAGAAGAAGGTCACCGAGAGGACAGCACCAGCATAGAGAAGGCACAGCCCAAATGATGACAGCGTTTCCATCGGAATATTCCCGTATATCGCCAGCAGGGAGATAGAAACAATCACGTAGCCAAGAATAACCAGTAAAATCACCGCGGCATAGCAGGCCAGATACTTGCCTATCACCAGTGTGGGGCGCCCGACGGGATTGGTGAAAAGCATATAGCCGGTTTTACTCTCGAACTCCCCGGCGATGGCATCCCCGGCAAAGAAGATAGCTCCAAGTGTCGCCAGGCTCGGACCCATTGAGAGCAAGGCAGCCATCACCAAAACATTATTCGGGTAGCCGTCACCCAGCACCGGTACCAGGATGAGGACGGCCAGTTCGGCAACAACGGTGAGCCCTAAAATGACATACAGCCGTTTTCGGCGTATATGCTTCAGGAACTCATAGCCGGCGACTATTCTCAGCTTTTCGAACTCACTCAAGGAGGGCCTCCGTCAACTTAAGGTAGGCATTCTCAAGCGACTGGTATTTTTTCTCCAGGGCGGCAACGCTATCGTAGGCAAGGAGACGCCCGTGGTCGATGATGGCTACCTGATTACATATCTGGTGAACCTCTACCAGTTGGTGCGAGGCAAAGAAAATCGTCTTCTCCCTGCCCACTCCCTCGATTATCTCCCGGAACTCCACCACTCCCCTGGGGTCAAGCCCCAGGGCTGGCTCATCCAGGATTAGAACCGGCGGGTCGTGCAGCAGGGTCTGCGCCAGGGCAAGCCGTTGTTTCATCCCCCGGGAAAACTTCTCTATCTTGACTTTGCTCCAATCCTGGAGTCCGACGAGCTTGATTACTTCCTTTATCCGGCGTTTTAGCTCATCCCCCCGCATTCCCCGCAGCCTGCCGAGGTAGCCCAGAGTCTCTTCCGGGGTAAGAAACGAGTAGAACTCGGGTGTCTCCACGATGGCGCCAATTCGGGAAAGGGCTTGTTCCGGCTTCTCGGCAACACTGACGCCATCGATATAAGCCGTACCCGAGGAGGCGCGAAGAAGACCGCACAATATCTTGAGGGTGGTACTCTTGCCAGCGCCATTGGGCCCGAGGAGTCCAACATTCTCATTGCGGGGTATCTTCAAGGAGAGGTTATCCAGAGCCAGGAACTTGTTATAATACTTGGTCAGATTTTCGATGACAATAGCTTCGCTCATTAATAGTCCTTTTAAATATAAACGTCTATCATCTTACCACAAAAGATGTCAAGTCGGAAAGGGCTAATCCAGATAGCTTATCTGAGATGGCGGCCTTTCCCTGATATCAAACTTTATGCCCGCCTCCAGGAACAGCTCTTTAAACGACTCATCGTTATACTGGCCAAAGCTTACCAGGCGCGCTATCTTAGCGTTGACCAGCATCTTGGCGCAGAGCACGCAGGGGGTATGGGTGCAATAGATGGTGCTCCCCTCTAAGCTTACGCCGTGGAGGCTGGCCTGCACGATGACATTCTGCTCGGCGTGGATGCCCCGGCATATTTCATGCCTTTCTCCAGAGGTTATATTCATCTCATCCCGGAGGCAGCCCAGCTCAAGGCAGTCCTTTAACCCGGCAGCGGCGCCGTTATAGCCGGTAGCCAGGATGTGCTTATCCTTCACCGCCACCGCCCCTATGTGGTGCCGGCGGCAGGTGGAGCGCTCGGCAACTACCGAGGCTACCTTCAGGAAATACTCATCAACATCGGGGCGGCTCACCTTTTTCATCTTAAGGCAGCGATAATCCTTTCCGCTTCTTTCTTGAGGTCCTCCAGAGAGGACTCGTTGACTATGGTGAAATCAGCCATGGCAATAGGGCCGCCCTTTTGAGTATTCTCTATCTCCGCCCTATCCCGGCTCATAGCCTCTGGCAAGGTCAAACGCCGGCTTGACCTCCCCACCAGCCGCCCGTACCTGGTCTTGGGTGAAGACCAGACCGCCACCAGGTAGAGGTTTTCCCCGTAAAGCTGCTTGAGATAGGTATATTCCTCCCAGGAATAAAGCCCGTCAATGACCACGTTAGAGTTTTTTAAGGCTTGCTCAATGCGGGACTGGTTAAGTTTAGCATAAGCAGCCATCCCGTGCTCCTTTCTCAGAAGCTCCCTGACCAGACGCTCGTTTCCCTCGCTGGGCTTTAAGTCCCTTTTCTTCATCTCCTCATCGGTAAGGTCGCCAAATCTTATTTTAGTAAAACCCTTCTGCTCAAATATGCGAGATACCTCCGACTTGCCGGCGCCGGTCATGCCCACGATGGAGACGACTTTCATGGAGTCCATTATAAAGCAAATGCCAGCTAAATAATACCACCCCCCAATCATTTTTTCATTATTATTTTTTAGGAAATTCTATCCTTTTCCCCTCCCCCCTTTTAACCTTTGACTTGCCTCCCACCCTATAGGGGCTAGCGCCCCTCCAAGACTCCCCAATTAAAGAGGGAATCGAGGATAAAGCCTTCTCGGGCGGGTTTGGGTGGGAAAAAAGCTGAATCAAAAACGGGGAGGGGTAGGGAGCACCCCAGACAAGAGTTTTAGAGTGAAGCCCACGAGGGCGGGCTGGGTGGGACAAAAAACTTAAATTAAAAAATGGGGGGAGGGGTGGAGAGCATCCCCCAGACAAGAGTTTTAAAGGCAAAACCTAT
>CAZQXA010000105.1:0-4283 GCA_964597155.1 uncultured Dehalococcoidales bacterium | reverse complement strand
TAACCAGCCACATAGATCAACTCACCGGCTCATTCTTCAATAGGCACGCCATCACTCGCCTTGCGGCTCGCTCTGACTGCTTGTAAGCATACGGTTTCAGGTTCTATTTCACTCCCCTCCCGGGGTGCTTTTCACCTTTCCCTCACGGTACTGGTTCACTATCGGTCATCAAGGGTATTTAGCCTTGCCCTGTGGTCAGGGCGGCTTCCCACAGGATTTCTCGTGTCCCGTGGTACTCAAGTACAGGCGAGGAGCTTACCCCTTTCATTTACGGGACTCTCACCCTCTATGGTTGCCCCTTCCAGAGACCTTCAACTAGGGTTCGGTTTGTAACTCCTTGACCCATCCTGGGCTAGGTCTTACCTGACTTACAACCCCCCATAAGCATAGGCCCCAGAGCCACTAAGCCTACAGGGTTTGGGCTCTTCCCTTTTCGTTCGCCACTACTCAGGGAATCTCTATCGATTTCTTTTCCTCAGGGTACTGAGATGTTTCACTTCCCCCACTTACCTCCGCCCAGCCTATGTGTTCGGCTGGGGGTATCCTTCTTTATAAGGAAGGATGGGTTGCCCCATTCGGGTATCCCCGGCTTAAGCTTGCTCGGCAGCTGACCGAGGCTTTTCGCAGCCTTGCTACGCCCTTCTTCGGCCCTTGATGCCAAGGCATCCACCATGCGCCTTATCCCGCTTGACCTGCTTCAGATTTGATATTAGTCCTCTAATATTCAATTGTTAATGTGCCGTATACATAACTAAGCGGCTTGGTGATTTATCACCAAGCCGCTTGCTTGGTTTTTCTAATCACCAATACCTCTAGCTATGTATAAGTCCTACTCACCTTCGCCATATTAGCATAAGCGGGCAGGCTTTGTCAAGCATAATTTGCTCTTTTTTGACCAATCTGTTGACAGCTTGCTTTGGCTGTGGTAATATTACGTTCTGGCACTAGCTAATTCGGCTGGTAGTCTAGGTTGAAATCTAGTATCAACCTTGACTTCCAGCAAATAATGGATGAGCTACGGCTCATCCATTTAAATTGTGTAGAGTGAAGGAGGGTAAAGGTGCCCACGGTTAATCAGCTTGTCCGTAAAGGGCGCCGGCGGCCGGTCAAGAAGACCAAGGCGCCAGCGTTGCTCCTTAGCTATAATGCGCTGAAGAACAGGATGGTGCAGGGAAAGGGCTCTCCCCAGAAGCGGGGGGTTTGCGTCCAGGTAAAGACCACTACCCCCAAAAAGCCCAATTCGGCACTGCGCAAAATAGCCAGGGTGCGGCTGACCAATGGCATAGAGGTAACCGCTTATATCCCCGGTGAGGGGCATGAGCTTCAAGAGCACTCGGTAGTTCTCATCCGCGGCGGGCGGGTTAAGGACCTGCCCGGCGTTCGCTATCACATCATCCGTGGTGCCCTTGATGCCAGCGGCGTGGCTAATCGCCGCCAAGGACGTAGCAAGTATGGAAGCAAACGAGCTAAAGGAGGGGCTGTCGTGGCGGAAACAGCGCCGGCAGCGCCGGCAGCGCCTGAAGTGGCGGCTTAAGGAATAAGGGACAAGAGATGTCAAGACGAGCTCGAGCTATAAGAAGAGAGGTTTCCCCTGACGCTAAATATCACAGTGAAATCGTAGCCAGGTTGATTAACCGGGTGATGAAATGGGGTAAGAAGAGCGTGGCTGAGGGGATAGTCTACGATGCCCTTAATATTATGGAGAAGAAGGGGGCAAAAGAGCCGGTCAATGTTTTAGAACAAGCGGTGAAGAACGTTACTCCTCAGCTTGAGGTTAAGCCCCGGAGGGTTGGGGGTGCTACCTATCAGGTGCCAGTGGAGGTCCGCCCTGAGCGCGGCCTAGCTCTGGCTTTACGCTGGTTGATAACCTCAGCCCGGGCTAGAGGGGGCAAATCTATGGCGGAGAAGCTGGCGGCTGAACTCAGTGATGCCTCGCAGGGACAGGGGGTAACGGTAAAGAAGCGCGAGGACACCCATAGGATGGCTGAGGCAAATCGTGCCTTCGCCCACTACAGGTGGTAGAGGAGAGGACCATGTCCAGGGATTTCCCATTAGAACGAATACGTAATATTGCCATTATCGCTCATATTGATGCCGGTAAGACCACCGTCACCGAGAGGATACTCTATTATACCGGACGTACCTATAAGATTGGTGAGGTGGATGAGGGCACCGCCGTGATGGATTGGATGGAGGAAGAGAAGAGGCGGGGCATTACCATCACCGCGGCCGCTACCACCTGTTATTGGCAGGACCACCGCATCAACATCATTGATACCCCGGGGCATGTGGACTTCACTGCCGAGGTGGAGCGCAGCTTAAGGGTGCTGGATGGTGGGGTGGTGGTCTTCGATGCTGTTTCTGGGGTTGAGGCTCAGTCGGAGACGGTATGGCATCAGGCTGATAGATATAATGTGCCCCGGATCTGCTTTATCAATAAGATGGACCGCATTGGCGCCAACTTCGACCGCACCGTGTCCATGATTGAAGAGCGGCTGCGGGCCAAGCCCCTGCTGCTACAATTGCCTCTGGGCAGTGAGGCTGCTTTTGAGGGCATCATTGACCTGGTGGAGAACAAGGCATGGCATTTTGAAAGTGCCCCCGATTCGCTGCCGATAGAGGTGGCTATTCCGGAGGGGGAGCGGGCAAAATGCGCCCAAGCCCGCCAGGCCCTGATTGAGAAATTGGCCGAAAGCGATGACCAAATTCTGGCGCTTTATCTTGAGGGTAGCACTATTACCCCGGCCGATTTAAGTGGGGCACTTAGAAGGGTGACCCTGGCGGTAAAAGGGGTGCCCGTTCTTTGTGGCAGTGCCCAGAAAAACAAGGGCGTTCGTCCCTTGCTTGATGCCATTATAGGCTATCTTCCCTCGCCGGTGGATATGCCGCCGGTAAGGGCTATTGATACCAGGGTGGGGGGCGAAGTCACCCGCCCGGCCAAGGATGATGCCCCCTTTTCGGCGCTGGCTTTTAAGGTGGTCTCTGACCCCTTCGTCGGCAGACTGGTCTATTTTAGAGTATATTCGGGCACGGTGAAGGTGGGAGCCCAGGTCTTAAATTCCAGCCGGGGCAAACGAGAGCGCATCGGGCGCTTGCTGCGGATGCACGCCAATCACCGGGAGGAGATCGATGAAGCCGGCGCTGGAGCCATTGTGGCTACCCTGGGGCTTAAAAACACCTTCACCGGCGATACCCTGTGCCATTACTCTCAGCCGGTGCTTCTGGAGCCTATCCGCTTTCCTGAGCCGGTGCTCTCGGTTTCCGTTGAGCCCAGGACCAGGGCTGACCAGGATAAAATTGGGAAAGCCCTGCAGAGGCTGACCGAGGAAGACCCTACCTTCAGGGTGACCTACGACCAGGAGGCGGGGCAGACGATTATTTCGGGCATGGGCGAGCTTCACCTGGAATTTCTGGTGAGCAGGTTAGTCAGTGAATTCGGGGTTGAGGCAAATGTGGGTAAGCCCAAAGTCGCCTATAAAGAGACTATTACCGTGCCGGTGGAGGCGGAAGGGAAGTTCATCCGCCAGAGCGGGGGGCATGGCCAGTACGGGCATGTCCTTATCCGGCTTGAGCCGATGGAGCGGGGCGGCGGTTTTCAGTTTGTTAACCGTATTAAAGGCGCGGCTATTCCCAAGCAGTATATTCTGGCTGCCGAGGTTGGCATTAAGGAGGCTATGGAGACTGGCGTGGTGGCTGGCTATCCGGTGGTTGATATTAAGGCAACCCTTTACGATGGTAGCTATCACCAGGTTGACTCTTCGGATATAGCCTTTAAGATGGCGGGGGCAATAGCGTTGCGGGATGGGGTGACCAAAGCCAAGCCCGTTCTTCTGGAGCCGGTTATGAAACTGGAAATAGTTGCACCGGAGCCGTTCCTTGGTGATATAATGGGTGACCTTAATTCAAGGCGAGGACATATTGAGTCTATCGGGGCGCATGATGGGGTGTCGGTTGTTCGCGCCCTGATACCCCTGGATGAGACCTTTGGCTATGCCACCAACCTAAGGTCGTTAACCCAGGGCAGGGCGGCTTATTCCCTGGAGTTCCATAACTATGAGGAGATGCCGGCGGAGCTGGCTGACCAGGTAAGCGGTAAGGCGATGGTCAGGTAAAAGAGGTTTTTAATATGCCTAAACAAAGGATTCGTATCAAGCTTAAAGGTTATGACCACAAGATTCTGGACCTTTCCGTGGAGCAGATTGTAGCCGCCGTGGAGCGGACGGGAGCCGTGGTTGTGGGACCGGTGCCGCTGCCTACCCGTATCCAGAAGTTCAGCGTTATCC
>CAZQXA010000104.1:0-4289 GCA_964597155.1 uncultured Dehalococcoidales bacterium | reverse complement strand
GCCTTACGAGAGCTGGAAGCCACTAGCAGCATTAAGGAGCTGGAAGCCTGGCGGGTGCGCTATCTGGGCAAGAAGAGCCAGCTAACCGGCATCCTGCGCAGCCTGGCTGAATTACCTATGGAGGAGAGAAAGAAGACCGGCGCTCTGGCTAACCAGATTAAAGCCGAGCTGGAGAAGAACCTGGAGCAAAAGGGGCAGCTCCTGCGGGAGACGCGGCTGGCAACCACCGTCGGGGAGGAGAAAATCGATATTACCCTGCCCGGGCGCCTCTTTCCGGTAGGCCGTTTGCACCCCATCACCCAGGCAGTGGATGAAATCGGCGAAATATTTACCTCTATGGGCTTTCAGGTGGTGGAGACGCCGGAGGTGGAGTGGGACTATTACAACTTTGAGGCGCTGAACATCCCCCGCCACCACCCGGCTCGCGATACCATGGCTACCCTCTGGGTTGATTATAAAAACGAGCGTGGGGAGAGAAACATGCTCCTGCGCACCCACAATACCGCCGGGGATATCAGGGCTATGGAGACGACGAGCCCCCCCATAAGGGTGGTTACAGTGGGCAAGGTCTATCGCTACGAGGCTAGTGATGCTACCCATACTCCCATGTTCTATCAGATTGACGGTTTTGCCGTGGATAAGAGCATTACCATGGCTGAGTTAAAAGGGACGCTCTATGAGTTTGCCCGCCGTTTCTTTGGCGAGGAGAGAAAGGTGCGCTTCCGCTGTGACTACTTCCCCTTCGTTGAGCCCGGCGTTGAGATGGCGATAGAGTGCCTGGTCTGCGGCGGGAAGGGTTGCCGGCTTTGTGGCAACAGCGGCTGGATTGAGATACTGGGGGCGGGCATGACCCACCCCTGGGTTCTGGAGCGGGGCGGCCTTGACCCTAAGGTTTATACCAGCTTTGCCTTCGGTATGGGCATAGACCGCCTGCCCATGCTCCGCTATGGCATTGACGATACCAGGCTGTTCTATAGTAGTGACCTTAGATTCCTGAGGCAGTTTTAAGAATGAAAGTTCCAGTGAAGTGGCTTGAGGACTATGTGGCTATCAGCCTGCCCCCGTCCGAGCTTGCCCAGAAATTAACTATGTCTGGCATTGAGGTCAAGGGGTGGCAGGTTATCGGTGGCAAATGGGAGGGTATCGTTGTCGGGCAGATTGTGGCGGTGAACCCCCACCCCAATGCCGACCGCCTCCTCCTGCCGACTATAGACCTGGGCACCGAGCAGAAGGCAGTTGTCTGCGGGGCGCCCAATCTAAAGGTGGGCGATAAGGTAGTCTTTGCCTATGTTGGCGCCCAGCTTATAGATGGGCACACTGGGGAGCTGATTCGCCTGGAGGTGGCTAAGATTAGGGGGGTGGTCTCCAGCGGCATGGTCTGCTCGGAAAAGGAGCTTGGTCTCTCCGATAGCCATGAGCAAATCATGGTCCTGCCCGCCGAGGCTCCGGTAGGCACTCCGCTGGCTGATTATATGGGTGATGTCATCCTTGACCTGGAGATAACCCCCAACCGCCCCGATTGCCTCTCGGTAATCGGCATCGCCAGGGAGGTCGCCGCCCTGACCGGCCGTGAGGTGCGTCTGGCCGAGGCCAGCTATGATGAAACATCAACTTCTATAGACAGCCAGATATCGGTGGAGATTATCGCCCCCGACCTCTGTCCCCGGTATAGCGCCAGCCTGATTACCGGCTTAAAAATTGCTTCTTCCCCGCGCTGGATGCAGCAGCGCCTTCTGGCTTGTGGCATGCGCCCGATAAGTAACATCGTCGATATCACCAACTATGTCATGCTGGAATACGGCGAGCCGCTGCACGCCTTTGACTATCAACAGGTTAGGGGTAAGAAGATTATTGTCCGCCGCGCGGGAGAGGGTGAGGTTATGGTCACCCTGGACGGGGTAAAAAGGACTCTTTCTAGCGATATGCTGGTTATTGCTGACCAAGAGCGGGCGGTGGCTATTGCCGGGGTGATGGGTGGTACTGACAGCGAGGTGACCGAGCAGACCACAGCCGTGTTCCTGGAAGCAGCCAGTTTCAACCCGGCTTGCATTTATAATACCGGTAGCCGCCTGGGCCTGCCCAGCGAAGCCCGGATGCGCTTTGAGCGGGGAATCAGCCCGGAGCTGACGATACCGGCGCTTAAGAGGGCTACCCAGCTACTCGTCGAGTTCGGCGGCGGCAAGGCGGCTAAAGGTTTTATTGATGCCTATCCCGGAAAGAAGGAACGGAAGCCCATCTTGCTGTCATTGGGCGAGGTAAAGCGCCTTCTGGGTGTTAAGTTCAGCCTTGAGCAGATAACAGGCGCCCTGGCTTCCTTGGGCTTTGATTGTAAACCGGCAGGCGCCGCTTCCGAGGTCTGGGTTACCGCCCCTTACTGGCGGAGTGACATTGGTCTGGCCGAAGACCTGGTGGAGGAGGTCGCCCGCATTATCGGCTATGAGCAGATTCCAATTACCATGCTCAGCCAGCCGTTGCCCCGACAAACCCCGGCACCTATCCTTAAGCTGAAGCAGGAGGCGAGGCGCAGCCTTGTCGGCTACGGCTTTCAGGAGGTGATAACCTATTCCCTGACCGGCGGGGAATGGCTGAACAGGCTGTTGCCCAGCCATCACCCCTTAAAACCGGCGCCCTTGCGTATGGCTAACCCCATGAGCGCCGACCAGGAGTTTCTTCGCCCTAACTTGCGGACTAACCTGTTGGCGGCGCTGGAGGCAAACAGGAGGCATGAGGAGGGCGGCATCAGGCTCTTTGAGCTGGGTAGGGTATATTGGCCGCAGCCAAATGACCTGCCTCTTGAGCCTGAGATACTGTGTGGCCTGCTGGCTGGCCCCAGGTTTGAGGAGTCTTGGCGAGGTGGAGGCGAGTCGCTTGATTTCTTTGATGCTAAGGGAATCGTTGAGGGTTTCTTGAGCCATCTGGGATTGGCCGCCGATTTTGAGCCGGGCTCGGACGAAAGTCTGCACCCGGCAAAACAGGCGGCTATAGCTATAGGGGGTAAGAGCCTGGGCGTTGTTGGTGAGCTGCACCCCAAGGTAGTGGAAGCCTTTGAGCTTTCGGGGCGGGTTTATCTCTTTGAGGTTGACCTGACGGCGCTTTTGCCCTTTACCGTTGGCCATAGATTATTCCAGCCGATATCGCGCTTTCCGGCCATAGTCAGGGATATGGCTCTGGTGGTTGATAGCGGCATAGCCCACCGCCAGGTGCAGGAAATTGTCAGCGGCTTTCCCCTGGTGACCGAGGTTACCCTGTTTGATGTCTACGCGGGCGAGCAACTGCCGGCGGGCAAAAAGTCTTTAGCTTATCGGATTACCTTCCAATCGCCTTCTCATACCCTGACCGATGAAGAGGTCAACAAGGTGCAAAAGCAAATCCTGGATAAGCTTTCCCAGAAGTTGGGGGCTAGTCTGCGCGGCTGATATTAGACTGCCAGCCACGCGCCGGTAGTTGCTTTAAGGGGGTCTGTCGGCTATTTCCTCCAGCTTTTCCTCTATGAACATTTCCGCTTTCAGCAGGTCTTTTTCATTGGGCCTGTCCCGTATATCCCCGTGAAAAGTCCTGGGTGTTGGGTTATTAAGATATTTCCCCGGACAGCAGAAACGCCCGATACATTGGAATCTCAGATGTTCTATTTCCAGCGCCAGCAGTTGCAGGGCTGGTTCAGCTTCTTTAGGGCCAAATTCATAGCCGGAGTAGGTAACAAAAACAATCCCCTTTTTGGAATCAGGCCCAAGCACTATTTTCCCGTGCAACTTCAGGACTCGCGGATCTTTGTTAGGCGGAGGGGCTTTTGGTATCGGCCTTTTTATGTAGGTGAGGCTTTCTCCCCTGTCTCTATGGGGTATTCTGGGGTCTATATCGTATATTTGCTTTCTTATTAAAGTTAGTATTTCGCTGTAGGGGAGATGCAGTATGACCCCTGAACCTACACACAAGAAGTCGTAGTTGGCAAGGTCAAAGGGAGGGTTAAGAATATCCTCCTCTTTTCGGCGGACCTTAAACATATCACATTCCCAGCCGTTCTTTTCAAAGGTGCTCTTAAATCGTTCGGCTACCTTTTCGGTATGACCTGTGTACGATGAGTAAAGAATCAAGCATTTCTTAGCCATTTCTCCCCCTTTCTCCTGGCAACAGCTGGCTCCCTTATTCTAATTCTTCATCGATCGGGAATCAAAGGGGTGGGGTGGATAAACTAATCAGAAATAAGCTCCTTGAGCTTTTCGGCTATCTCCGCCAGGGGCACCAGCTGGGCTTCTTTTTCCCAGCGCTTTTTTAGCTCAACGCTGTTTTTG
>CAZQXA010000103.1:0-4420 GCA_964597155.1 uncultured Dehalococcoidales bacterium | reverse complement strand
AGTGCTTACCCTGGGAAACCGGGGTCGAGGGTTCGAATCCCTCCCCCTCCGCCACAAAACAAAAATATGAGCAAAACGATTGACGACTATATCAACCAGCAAGCATCACCGCAAAAAGAGATCTGCCAATACTTGAGAGGACTTATTCTCAAAACCTTTCCTAATGCCAAAGAAGAAATGAAATGGGGCGCCCCCGTATTTGGCGATGGAAAGTTTTATATTGGCGCTTTGAGAGACCATGTCAATCTGGGGTTTTCCATCAAAGGACTGGCAAAAGAAGATATAGCCCTTTTTGAGGGCAGCGGGAAAACAATGAGGCATATTAAAGTCTACAAACTGGAAAATATGGATGAAAAGAGAATAATTGAACTGCTAGAACTGGTAGACAAGAAAAGCCAATGTGTAAAATAATTTACCGGATGCAACGCCATTGCAGACTAGGGTGTCCCTTAATTTAAGGGCATTTTTTGCTATCCTTATAGAGAACAATGCCTAAATATCATATCTGGACTATCGGCTGCCAGATGAACAAGGCGGAATCGGAGCGGCTGGCCAGCTACCTTGAGCACCTGGGCTATCAACCCATAGCCAGCGCCGGCGATGCCGACCTTATCGTGCTCAATAGCTGCGTGGTGCGCCAGAGCGCTGAGGACCGCGTGGTCAATAAGCTGCAAAACCTCAAACAGCTCAAGAAGGCCAAGCCAGCTACGGTCATAGCCGTCACCGGCTGCCTGGTCAACGCTGATACCGCCAAGCTCGAACAGCGCTTCCCCCAGGTTGACCACTTCTTCAAGCCCGGAGCCTGTCCCCGGTGGCTGGAAGAAGCGGGGTGGGGGGAGACGCTTCCCCGCCACCCCACCCCCAGCACCTATGTCCCCATCATCCAGGGGTGTGATAACTTCTGCAGCTATTGCATTGTCCCCTACCGCCGGGGAAGGGAGAGGAGCCGACCTCGGGAAGAAATCGTTAAAGAGGTCAGGGAGCTGGTAAAGCGCGGCAGCAGAGAGGTTACCCTGCTGGGGCAGAATGTGGACTCATATGGCCGCGACCTGCCGACTAAGCCCGACCTGGCTAGCCTGCTCGGCGAGCTAAACACCATAGATGGGCTTTGGCGGCTCCGCTTTTTGACCAACCACCCCAAGGACATGAGCCCCAGGCTGATTGAGGCGGTAGCCCATTTAGACAAGGTCTGCGAGCAGCTCAACCTGCCCCTTCAGTCAGGCAGCAATGAAACCTTAAAGGCAATGAAGCGGGGCTACAGCGTAGAGCACTACCGCCAGCTTATTACCGAGATACGCCGCAAAATACCAGAGGTAGCTTTGAGCACCGATGTCCTCGTCGGTTTCCCTGGAGAAAGCGAGGGGCAGTTCCGGCAAACGTTTGACTTGCTCTCCGAGCTAAAGTTTGATACAGTCCATGTAGCCGCTTATTCACCAAGGCCGGGGACTATCTCGGCTAAGGAACTGGAGGATAATATCCCGCCTCCTGAGAAGAGGAGACGCCTGGACGAGATTGAGCGCCTCCAGGAGGGCATCGCCGCCGGTATTAACCGGCGGCTCCAGGATAAAGTGGTTGAGGTCCTGGTGGAGGGGGAGAGAAGGGGCAGGTGGCAAGGTCGGAGCAGAAGTGGTAAACTGGTATTCTTCGATGGCAGCAGTAACTGCCTGGGCAAACTTAAGAAAATCAGGATTGAGAAAACAAGCCCCTGGTCACTACAGGGCAGAATTGAAGGTGAAGGAGGAGTAAATGAGTAAGAGTAAAGTATTAATGGCGGGATTGCTTATCACCGCTCTGGTATTTATCGGGGGTTGCTACCCGACAACCACCGAGGGAGAAGAAGGCGGCGGATTTGACTGGACGATAATCATCTTTATTGTGCTGATTATTGCCATGTTCTATTTCCTCATGATTCGCCCCCAGCGCAAGAGACAGAAGGAACACCAGCAAATGATGGAAGAGCTGAAGAGGGGAGATAAGGTAGTCACTGCCGGCGGCATCTACGGGGTGATTGAAAACGTCTACGAGGACAGCGTAGTCATAAAGGTAGAATCAGGAACGACACTGAGGGTGGCTAAAGGTAGCGTAGCCATCAAGCGAGAGCAGCAGTAAGAGCTTTAACCAACCTTATAATCGTCCTTTGGGGTGGAGGGGCTTTTCAACCCCACCCCCCTTTACCTCTGAGTCTATTGTTCCCACCCTATAGGGGCTGGTGCCCCTCTTACAACACCCAATAAGCAGAGTTTAAGGGCGGAGCCTTTCTAGGGCGGGTGGGTATGGGAAAAAGAACAAACGCTAAAACGGGGGTGGGGGAAAACCTAAAGTAGCATAGGCGGCTTTAAAGTTTTGTCCCGGCTGTCCAGCATGATAGTTACCGGCCCATCGTTGTGGATTTCAACCTGCATATACTGCTGGAAGCGCCCGGTGGCCACCTTGAGCCCGGTGGCTTTTACCTGCTCCACCAACTGCTCAAACAGCTTCTCCGCCTCAGCCGGCGGCGCGGCATGGCTAAAACTGGGGCGGCGCCCCTTTCTGGTATCAGCCAGCAGGGTGAACTGGCTCACCAGCAGCAGCTCGCCCCCGATATCCAGAGCCGAGAGGTTGAACCTTTCATCCCGGCCAGAAAAAAGGCGCAGGTTGACCAGCTTTTGGGCTAAATACTGGATATCTTTCCCGCTATCGCCGCTGGCAACGCCGACAAAGACCACCAGCCCCCGGCCGATGCTGCCCACCACCTCCCCAGCCACGCTCACCGAGGCGCCGGAGACTCTTTGTAAGAGCGCCTTCACTTCTTTCCCTTCTTGCCAGGGGAGGACTCACCGCCGCCCGCCTCGGGCACAACCTTGCGGCTATCGGTGACATAGAAGCCGCTCCCCTTAAAGATAATAGGAGTCGGATGAATAACACGCTTGGCCTTACCCCGGCACTTGGGACAGAGCGCTACCGGCTCGGCGTCAAACTTCTGCTTCTTCTCAAAACGGTGATGGCAGGAACTGCACTCATACTCATAGGTAGGCATAAGCTAACCTCTATTAAAGCTTTTCTTTAGAATATTTTAGCCTAATTGGGCACATCAAGGCAAAATTTTAGCCGCCGCCTCCATAGTCTCGGCGACGACGAAAAGGGAACCGGCAATGCAGACCAGGTCTCCCTCTCCGGCGATAGCCAGGGCCCGCGATAGCGCCGAGGGAATATCGGCGGCTACCTCGGCTTCTACCCCGTGCCGGGCGAACTCAGCCACCAGAGGCGCCGGCGCCATCGCCCGGGGGTGACGGGAGCGAGTGACGATTACCTTATCAAAAAGGGGAAATAGCTCGTAGACGATACCGCCTATATCCTTATCATTCGATGTCCCCATAACCAGGATAGCCCGCTTGAAATTAAAGTATTGCTTTATTGCCTGCGCCAGGCTGCGGGCGGCGCCAGGATTATGGGCGCCATCAACCACCACCAGGGGGCGGCGGTTGAGAATCTGGAGCCGCCCCGGCCAGCTTACGAGCTTCAACCCTTTAGTAATGCTCTCCCTGGTGATTTTAAAGCCCTTATCGGCTAAGACCTCCAGGGCAGCCACCGCCGTCGCCGCATTGACCAGCTGGTGCTGGCCCAGGAGGGGAATAGAAAGCTCATAACTCCCTTTTCTACCCTCCACCCGAAGCTGCTGCTGCTCTAAATCAAAGCCAAGACCCTGCCAGGTAATATCGCTACCGATGGTGATTAGCGGCGCCCCACAGCGCCGGCAGTTCTCCCTGATTACCCCCAAAACCTCAGGGGCTTGAGGGGAACTGACCACGGTGCTGCCGGGCTTGATAATGCCGCACTTCTCGGCGGCGATTTCAGCCAGGGTGGTGCCCAGGACATCGGTATGGTCAAGGCTGATGGGGGCAAGCAGGCAAACCAGCGGCTTAATCACGCTGGTGGCGTCGAACTTACCCCCCATCCCCACCTCCAGCACCTGAAGCTCCACCCCTCTCTGCCCGAAGTAGGCAAAGGCTAAAACTGTCAGGAGCTCAAAGGTGGTCAGCTTGCCGTATCTGGCTCTCTGGTTAGCCGCCTCAACCTCGGGCTTAAGATTAGTAACAAACTCAGCCAGCTCTGCCTCGGAGATTAGCTTGCCGTTAACCTTGATGCGTTCCCGCCAGCTCTGCAGATGGGGCGAGGTGTAAAGACCGGTGGTATAACCGGCGGTGGTGAGGGCTGAAGCCACCATGGCAGCTACGCTCCCCTTGCCGTTGGTGCCGGTGATATGTACCGAGCCCGCCCGGTGATGGGGCTTGCCTAAACGAGCCAGCATTTCATCAACCCGCCTGAGGTCATAGAATGCCGGGTCATGGGGCATACCTATCTTTTCGTAGTCGGTATAGCTATTGATATAATCTACGGCTTCTCGGTAATCCATGCTGGCTAATTATATCACTCGCCTAAG
>CAZQXA010000102.1:0-4481 GCA_964597155.1 uncultured Dehalococcoidales bacterium | reverse complement strand
TAGCGATTTTTTCATTGCTTCTGGCTCCCGGCTAGGATATAAAGTAAAGCCATGCGCACGGCCACCCCATTGCTTACCTGCTCGTTGATGACCGATTGGGGACCGTGAGCTACAGCCGAAGAAATCTCAATACCTTCATTTACCGGGCCAGGGTGAAGGACAAGGGCATCGGGCTTGGCTCTGGCTAACCTGGCTTGGTTGAGCTGGTATAGCTGGATATACTCGCGGATGGTGGGCAGTAGGCCGCTCTGTTGCCTTTCCAATTGCAGGCGCAATGCCATCACGGCATCGGCGCCCTCAAGGGCAAGCTCAATGTTATGCTCAATGCTTGCCGGAGGTAGCTGCTGGTGCTGCCCGCCCAGGCCGCTGGGGAGGAGGGTGGGGGGGCAGCAGAGGGTGACCTCCGCCCCCATAGTAGTTAGCCCCCAGATATTGGAGCGAGCCACCCGGCTGTGCATAATATCGCCGACGATGACTATTTTTAGCCCCTTAAAGTTCCCCTTATGTTCCTGGATGGTATAGAGGTCGAGGAGGGCTTGGGTGGGGTGGGCATGCCAGCCGTCCCCGGCGTTGACCATGCTGGCCTCTATGTATTTGGTGGCGATATAGGGAGCACCCGACTGAGGATGGCGCATTACCACTATATCCGCCCCCAGCGCCTGCAGTGTGCACAGGGTATCGACCAGAGACTCTCCCTTGGCCACACTGCTGGCGGGTGCGCTCAAGTTAACGGCATCGGCGCCCAGGTTTTTGGCGGCAAGCTCAAAGGACAGGCGGGTGCGGGTGCTTGGTTCATAGAACAGGGTTATCAGGGTCTTGCCCCGCAGCGCTGGCACCCGTTTTATCGGTCGGGATAAGACCTCCTTCATTGCCCGGGTGGTCTGGAAGACAAGCTCTATTTCTTCCCGGCTGAAATCGTCAACATCAAGAATGTGGTGGTGCTGCCATATTGCTGCTGGCTTGGGCGCTGTTGTTTTTATCTGCTGGCCTGCCCTCATTGTTCCTCCTTGGCTATCGGCATAGAGATAATGGCCACTTCGTCTACGCCGTCACTTTCCTTTAGCTTGACCTGTATCTCCTCATGTCGGGAGCTGGGCATGTTCTTGCCTACATAGTCAGCCCGTATCGGTAGCTCGCGGTGGCCGCGGTCAATGAGCACGGCTAGCTGGATTGACCTTGGCCTTCCCAGGTCAATAAGGGCGTCCATGGCGGCTCTGGTGCTGCGCCCGGTATAGAGGACATCGTCAACCAAGACTATGGATTTGCCGTCAACGCTGGTCGGGATGTCGGTGCTCTTGACGGTGGGTTTTAGCTCCAGTGAGGAGAGGTCATCGCGATAGAGGCTGATGTCCAGAGCGCCCACCGCTATTTTCAGCCTGGCAAATTCCTCTATGTTGGCGGCAAGCCTTTTAGCCAGGGGCACCCCGCGGGTATGCATGCCCACCAGCAGCAGGTGCTCAATGACCTTGTTGCGCTCTATAATCTCATGGGCGATTCGGGCCAGGGTGCGCTTGATGTCCTCTTCGGTCATTATGACTTTTCTTGACATAAAAATAACCTCTTACCTTTGCTGGCAAGAGGTCTTGCTCCACGTTTCCATCTTTCCCTTGCCAGTCTCGCCGGACCGGCTTAAAGGTCCTTTTTTATTTTACTTAATCTAACATTATACCACTTTTATTTGGCAATTGCAAGCTTTTATAGCTAGAGGGCAGTATATCAATTTGAAATTAACAATGGGAGTTCCTTGACCTTTTCTTATTACGATTGTAGTTCCTCTTTGTTTCATCACCTCGCCTTTGTATCAATGACGTCGTCTTCCCCCGGACTTAATAGCACCCCACAGTGCCTTTTCTACATAATAAATGACCAAACATATTACAAAAGCGACCACTAGAGTCCAGACACTATCCCAGTTTATCATATGGTTTTTCTCTCCTTCCTTGGTCTATAATATTTGTCCAATAACTTCAACATTTTTTAAATTAATATACTACTTAAATTATTAAAATGAAAATGATACACCTCCTTTCTTTTTGTCTCTTGTTCTCATTATACACCATCGGGAATCTTTGTAAACGGGTTTTGAAAGCTTACCCCCTTCTTTACCAACGCCGCCCAAGCGATTATAATAGGCTGGTAGCCACAAGAGATTAGAGCGGAGGTGAAACTTGGCGGCTCTATATGTGACCTCTTCCCAGGTGGGTGCGGGTAAGACCCTGGTCTGTGCCGGGCTGGGCAAGCACCTCAAGGGTGATGGCCAGAAGGTGGGCTTTTTCAAACCGATAGTGGCTGATATTAAGAGCACGGCTAAAAAGGCTGCCGATAGTGATACCGCCTTTATCAAGCGTATTCTGGCTTTGAAAGAGCCTGTAGATAGCCTTTGCCCGGTTATCAGCGGGCAGGGGAAGCCGGCGGATAAGGTCAAGAGGGCCTACGGCCGGGTGGCTGTGGGCAAGGATGTGGTTATTATTGAGGGCGTATGGAGGCAGAGACCGGGAGCCAAGCCAATCGAGACCTCTTACGAGATGGTGGAGGCGCTGAAGGCTAAGGTGATTATTGTGGAGAGCTACTCTCCGGACGCATCCAGAGCTAGTTTGAGCGGTAAGTATCGGGATTTTGGTGAGTATCTGCTGGGGGTAGTGATGAATAAGGTGCCCAGAAGACGGCTTGAGGCGGTGTCTGAGCAGTTATCGTCCCTGGGCGGTGAGGTCAATATCCTGGGGGTGCTGCCTGAGGATAGAGTCCTGTTAGGTTTAACCGTGGCCGAGCTAGCGGGGCTTGTTCAAGGGGAGATAATAAACGGTGCTCGGGGAACGGCAGAGCTGGTGGAGAACTTTATGCTGGGGGCGCTGACGGCTAACCCTGGCCCTGACTATTTTGGTCGTAAGGCTAATAAGGCGGTTTTGCTAAAGGCTGATAGGCCGGATATGCAACTGGCGGCTCTGGAGACGTCGACTAAATGCCTGGTCCTCTCTGGCGACGCGCCGCCAATCTATGCCGTGCTTAAGAGTGCTAAGGACAAGGGCATTCCTATTATTGCAACCAAGGGTGATACCGCTTCCGTGGTGAGCAGCATTGAGCAGGCTCTGGATAAGGCCAAATTCAACCAGGAGAAAAAGCTGCCCAGGCTGGCTGAAATTATGAAGCGGCATTTTGACTTCCCGGCTTTGTATAAGGGGCTGGGCTTAAGCTGACTTGGGCAAAGCTTTGTCATTGATTACCCGTCCCTGGCTTTAATTCCTGGCGAAAGAACTTTCGCTGGAAGTATAGCGCCACATTTACCAGGCTGATGAGCACCGGCACCTCTACCAGCGGCCCAATGACGGCGGCAAAAGCTTGCCCCGAACCAATGCCGAACACGGCCACGGCCACGGCGATGGCAAGCTCAAAGTTGTTACTGGCGGCGGTGAAAGCGATACTTGTCGTCTTTGAGTAATCAGCCCCGATTTTCTTGCCCATGTAGAAGGAAACCAGGAACATGAGCACGAAGTAGATGAGCAGGGGAATGGCGATACGCACTACATCCAGCGGCAGTTGAACGATTACCTCACCTTTGAGCGAGAACATGACTACGATGGTAAAGAGAAGGGCTGCCAGCGTGATTGGGCTTATCTTAGGGATGAATTTCCCCTCGTACCACTCGCGCCCCTTGGCCTTGATAAGGGCAAAGCGGGTAATCATGCCGCCGAAGAAGGGGATGCCGAGGTAGATAAATACGCTCTGGGCAATCTGGCCGATGGTAACCTCCACCGCCGCCCCCTCCAGCCCGAACCAGCCGGGCAGTACGGTGATAAAGATATAGGCATAAACCGAGTAGAAGACTATCTGAAAGACGGAGTTCAGCGCCACCAGGCCGGCGGCATACTCGCTGTCCCCTTTAGCCAGCTCGTTCCAGACGATGACCATGGCGATACAGCGTGCCAGCCCAATCATAATCAGCCCGACCATGTATTCGGGATAGGGCCAGAGGAAGCCCAGAAAAAGGATAGCTAAGAAGAACATGAGCACCGGGCCGATGAGCCAGTTCTGTATCAGCGATAGCCCCAGCACCCGCCAGTCGCGGAAAACCCGCCCCATCTCCTCGTATCTCACCTTAGCCAGGGGCGGGTACATCATCAGGATGAGCCCAACGGCAATGGGGATAGATGTGGTATCAACTTGGAAGAAGCCGATGAAATCAGCCACTCTTGGGACAAAATATCCCAGCCCCACCCCCAGTCCCATAGCCAGGAAAATCCAGAGGGTTAAGAAGCGGTCCAGTATTGAAAGCCTGGCAGCTACAGTTCTTGGTTTACTCATGTTTTTGGGCTATTTCCTCTAATAACTTCTGCACCTTGGTTTGAATCTGCTCCCTAATTTGTCTGACCTTCTGGATTGGCATCCCTCTGGGGTCATCAATATCCCAATCCTCGGTCTCGATAAATCTCGCCGGGCAGACAGCTTCTGCCTCTTCGCCGCAACCCATCGTAATCATCCTGTCT
>CAZQXA010000101.1:0-4596 GCA_964597155.1 uncultured Dehalococcoidales bacterium | reverse complement strand
CCCTTCTTGGTCGAGGTAATCCTCTCCTCCAGCTCGCCAACCTCGGTAGCCAGAGTAGGCTGATAGCCCACCGCCGAGGGCATACGGCCCAAAAGGGCTGATACCTCCATGCCCGCCAGAGTATAGCGATAGATGTTATCAATAAAGAGCAGGACGTCCTGCCCCTCCTGGTCGCGGAAGTACTCCGCCATAGTCAACCCCGAAAGCCCCACTCGAAGGCGGACGCCGGGGGGTTCATTCATCTGCCCGAAGACCATCACCGTCTTCTCAATCACCCCCGATTCTTTCATCTCGTTCCACAGGTCATTGCCCTCGCGGGACCTCTCGCCGATGCCGGTGAAAACGGAAAAACCACCGTGCTCGGTGGCGATATTGCGGATAAGCTCCATAATGATAACCGTCTTGCCCACCCCGGCACCGCCATAGGCACCCACCTTACCCCCTTTGGTAAAGGGGGTAATCAGGTCAATAACCTTAAGACCGGTCTCCAGCATCTGGGTGGTCGTCTCCTGCTCTTCCAGCAAAGGCGGGGGACGGTGCACCGGCCAGCGCTCTTTAGCCTTAACGGCACCGAGTTCATCCAGGGGCTCTCCCAAAACATTAAACAGCCGTCCCAGGGTAGCCTTCCCCACCGGCACGGTGAGGGCGGCTCCGGTATCTACCGCCTCCACCCCCCGCTTCAGCCCATCAGTGGACGATAATGCCAGGCAACGCACCCGATTATTCCCCACATGCTCCTGAGCCTCAAGCACAATCTTGCCCCCTTCGCCGGCAATCTCTATGGCATTGTAGAGGGCAGGGAGCTCATCTGGGGGAAACTCTACATCAACTACCGTCCCTATTACCTGGGCCACTTTTCCCTTGGCCATAGTAACCCCCTATATAGATTTCTTCATCGGCAAAAAGCCCAAGACCTTCCTATACCTGTAATAAGGCACTCCGTCTATTACCCTCGATTCCACCCTTCCCCCATAGAGCAGGGGAAGAAGAACCCTCTCCATCTCTGCCTTTGACATCTTCATGCCCTTTGCCTCCAACACATCCATCAGCTCTTCCAGGGTGTAAGCGATATGAAAATTGGGGCGAAGAAACTCTTTAAGCAAGACGAACGCTTCACCGCTGCGCTTCTCGTAATCACTACTGGTAATAGGCATGGCTAAAACCTCCTTCAACTTTAAGCTAGAGCTGCCGCTCCGCCGGTAATATCCAGGAGTTCGGTAGTTATTGACTCCTGGCGTGATTTATTATACATCAGAGTCAGGTCTTGGGTCAGCTCGTTGGCATTATCGGTGGCATTGCGCATAGCCACCATTCTGGCTGACTGCTCACTGGCAATAGATTGCAGAATGGCATGATAAACCTGCATCTCGACAAATCTGGGTAAAAGCTCGCTCAAAACTGCTGCCGGACCGGGCTCATATATATAGTCCACGTTCGAGGCAGAGGGTATCTCCGCCGGTTCCACGGGAAGTATCTGCCGCATAACCGCCCTCTGCACCATGGTGGAAATAAATTGGGCATAAACCAGATAGACCAAGTCTATAACTCCATTGGTATAGTCATCAATAATAATACGAGATATAGGCAGCGTGTCCAGCAGGCTGGGCCGGTCGCCAAGCCGGGTAAACTCGGCATGAATATCACGCCCGTATCGTCTCATAAAATCCAGCCCCTTGCGGCCGACGGTGATAAGGGTAACCGGCACACTCTGCTCCAGGATAAGGCTCGCCGTCCTGCGGTTTATATTGGCATTAAGCCCGCCACACAGACCGCGGTCAGGGGTGATATGCACTACGGCGATTTTAGCTACCGGGCGGCTCTGTAACAAGGGATGTAATGCTTTGTCTCTTCCGGGCAAAGCCGCCAGGTCAGCCAACACCTGAGTAATTTTATCAGAATAGGAGCGTCCTGCCAAGCCGCGCTCCTGTGCCCGCCTCATCTTTAAGGTGGCAATCATCTCCATGGCTCGGGTAATCTTGGCCGTAGCCTGGACGCCACGTATCCGGCGACGAATTAAGCGAGTGTTAGCCAATTTTCAGAATCCTTTTCTAATCTCATCCAGAGTAGCCTTGTTCTGGGGTGCCATCTGAAAAAATTTCTCCAGTTTTTCACAAGCGTAATCGGCGCAATAGGCGCAGTTTTCCACGCCCTTCTCTTGCCCGCATTTCCTTATTTCGCAAACGAAACAGTAGCCGAGTTTCTTACCGGTATCCGGCAGGCAACCTTCACAGTTAATATCCTCGGGCTTAATTTCTTGCCCAAATTGCTTTGTCCATAACTCTGCAGTTTCTTTCCTTTTGGCATTATCATCGTTTTTGGTGGCGATGAAAGCCGGACACTCCGTGCAATTTAGCCCGCAATAGGCAATGAGCTTTCCCATAATTTCCCTTCCTAATATCTATCGGACAAACCCCTGCTTGAACTCTAAAGTTGCCGCCTTTAATGCCTCCTCAGTCTGGGGGCTAATCTCTTTATCCTTAGCAATCTTTTTGACAATCTCCGGGTGATTCGCCTCCATAGAGCGGTGGAAGTTGGTCTCAAAGGCAGTGATTTTAGCCACCGGCACATCATCCAGATAACCGTTAATGGCGGCATAAAGAACCATGACCTGCTTCTCCAGCGACATCGGGACATATTGGGCCTGCTTTAAGATTTCGGTGATGCGCTGACCGCGTTCCAGCTGGGCTCGGGTTGCCTTGTCCAGCTCAGCAGTGCCGAATTGGGCAAAGGCAGCCAGCTCCCGGTACTGAGCCAGCTCCAGCCTGAGCCTGCCCGCCACCTGCTTCATCGCCTTGGTCTGGGCGGTACTACCCACCCGGGATACCGACAAGCCCACATTCAACGCCGGCCTGATACCGGCATTGAACAGGTCTGATTCCAGGTACATCTGACCATCGGTAATGGAGATAACATTGGTCGGAATATAGGCGGACATATCACCGGCTTGCGTTTCAATGATAGGCAGCGCGGTGAGGGAGCCGCCACCATGTTCTTTATTGTATCTAGCCGCCCTCTCCAGCAAGCGGCTGTGCAGATAGAAAACATCGCCAGGGTAAGCCTCCCGCCCCGGGGGACGGCGCAATAACAGTGAAAGCTGCCGATAAGCCCACCCGTGCTTGGAAAGGTCGTCATAGATAACCAGGGCATCCTTGCCCTGCTCCATGAACTCCTCGCCGATAGCACAGCCGGCGTAAGGGGCAAGATACTGCATAGCCACCGAATCGGAGGCATTGGCCGCCACCACAATGGTATGCTCCATAGCTCCATTAGCCTCCAGGGTGGCTACCACCCGTGCCACCTTGGATGTCTTCTGCCCGATGGCGACATAGATGCAGATTAGGTCGCCGCCCTTTTGATTGATAATGGTATCCAGGGTAATAGCCGTCTTCCCTGTCGAGCGGTCGCCGATGATAAGCTCTCTCTGCCCCCGCCCCAGAGGAATCAAGCTATCTATAGCCTTAATGCCGGTCTGCACCGGCGTATTCACCGGCTGGCGCTGGGTAACATTGGGCGCCACCCGCTCCATAGGCCGGCTCTTTTTGGCCTTTACCGCGCCCTTGCCGTCCAGGGGGTGACCTAAAGCATCGACCACCCGGCCAATAAGGGCTTCGCCTACCGGCACCTCGGTAATGCGGCCGGTGCAGCGCACCTCGTCCCCTTCTTTAATCACGGTATAATCACCCAGGATAATGGCCGCCACGCTATCCTCTTCCAGGTTCAGGGCAATCCCCATAATATCTTTGGGGAACTGAAGTAGCTCGTTATACTTGGCGGCAGCCAGACCGTGAATCCGGGCGATACCATCGCCAATCTCAATCACGGTGCCAACATCAACCATGGTCACCGGGGCGCCAAACTGCTCAATCTGCTTCTTTAAGACAGAGACGATGTCCTGCCCTTTTATTGCCACTTAAGCCACCTCCTTCAGCCGTTTCTTCATTCCGCCTCCCCGCTGGCGAGCTCATTCCTCAATGCCATCAGTTTACTACGGGTGCTGCCATCCAGCAACCTGCCGCCAATCCTAGCCACAATACCGCCAATAAGGCTGGGGTCCACTTTTGTCTCCAGCACCACCTTCTTGCCCACTACCGCCCCCAGCTGCTCTTCCAGCTTTTGCCTATCCTTAGCGTCAAGGGGGACAGCGGTAATGACCTCAGCCTGTTCTATACCACGATAGCTGTTCAACAGGCGCTGATACTCCTCGGCAATATCACCGGCCATGCTCAATCTGCCCCTGGTCACCAACAAATAGGCCAGATTCAAGGCCAGAGGGCTTATCGCGCCCAGTCGCTCCGATAGCAGTTTTGCCTTATCCTCAAAGCGGACCTTGGGATTCTCCAGCAGGGCAAGAAAGGCAGCATCCTCGCCCAGACTGGCAATCTTTTCCAGTTCAGACTGCCAGCTATCCAGCTCTTTTCTCTCCAGGGCAATGTTGAACACCGCCTGGGAATAGCGCCGAGCATAAATTCTTCTGGCCACTTATGTCTCCTTGAAGAAATAACCGGCTAACTCTTCCGGGCTTCTTCCAGCACCTCATCAATAATCTGGCGGTGGGCTTTCTTATCCAGGGTGCGGTCAATCACCTTCCCCGCCGCC
>CAZQXA010000100.1:0-4600 GCA_964597155.1 uncultured Dehalococcoidales bacterium | reverse complement strand
TCAAATATTGTCCCCTAGAAGGGCGTAAGAAGTGTTGTTGCCTTTGTGGGCTTCGCAACCTACCAAGTATTTTCATTTCGCTCTCGCTGAATTGAACAAACCGTCAAAATGTGACACCAGAAGCACTACTTAGAGATTTGCCTCAATAGGAGATTCCGGTGGGGGCTTAAAATGTACAATAGCTAAGGGACTGGTTTCCAGATAACCTTCCTCGACTGCCCAGTTGAATAATCGCCTTAGAGCTCGATAGTAAGGCCAGGCAGTTGCAGGCTTTGGTTTTCTGACTCGATTGGTGCCGTTACCGACACTATACCCGCTAACTCTAGCTCCCACCCAAGACAAAAACTCCCTCAACCTATAAGCATCCAACGAACCAAGGGCGTCTGACCAACCTCTGTCTTGGGCATAGTCTAAGAAAGGGCTAAGTAAATCCCTGTAATACCCGATAGTGCGAACTGACCTTCCTTCAGCTTGAAGCGAGAATAGCAACCCATCTATGAGGTCTCGTAACCCGATTGCCTTATTACTGTGTTTCACCTTTCAATTGCGGTCGGCCCATTTATATCTTCTATTCTTACCTAGGCAGATTGTCGCCTTCAGCTTCGCTCTAGCTTTGCCTCTCAACCTAGGCAGGTAGTCGTCTAGCTTTGTGGAGCGGGAGACGGGACTCGAACCCGCGACAACCTGCTTGGAAGGCAGGGACTCTGCCAACTGAGTTACTCCCGCCAGATTATAATTATTTTAGACTTTAAAAACGGCTTTGTAAAGAAGTACTTTTCCCGGTTATAGGATTAGCATGGCGTCGCCGAAGCTATAGAAACGGTACCTCCTGGCTATAGCTTCCTCATAGGCACGGAAAATAAAGTCTCTGCCGGTAAAGGCGCTAGCCAGCATCAGCAGTGTTGAGCGGGGCAGATGGAAATTGGTTATCAGGGCGCTAGCCACGCGGAAACGGTATCCAGGCAGAATAAACAGGCTTACCCAGCCCTCAAAGGGCTCTAAAATAGAATCCTGCCTTTGAGCCGCCGCCTCTAAAATTCTCACCGTGGTCGTGCCCACACAAATGACCCTCCGCCCCTCCCCCTTAGCCTGAGATAACTCGGCGGCTACCTCCCGGCTTAACCGGCCATATTCCTTATGGATGGGATGCTTTAGGGGGTCATCCTCCCTAACCGGTCTAAAGGTGTCAAGCCCTACATGGAGAGTAACAAAGAGGCAGCGGATACCCTTCTCTTCTATCTGCTCAAGCAGCTCAGGGGTAAAATGCAGCCCGGCAGTGAGCGCGGCAACACCCCCCGGAGTCCGGGCATAGACCGTCTGATAGCGCTCCGGCTCGGTTAAAGGCGTGTGTATGTATGGCGGCAGCGGGATTTCGCCTAACTGCGGTAGCAGCCTCTCATCAGAAAAGCTCACCACCTTTATGCCGTTTTGCCCCTGTCCTGTTATCTCTGCCAGAACTACAGCGCCACCGCCGACAGAAGGGCCGGTTATCTCAATCCGGGTACCGATACCAGCCCGCTTAGCCGGCTTTACCAGTGCCTCCCAGACAGCATTGTCAAGCTGACGCAGCAGCAAGAACTCCACCCTGCCCCCGGTATCAACCTTCCTCCCTTTAAGGCGGGCAGGGATAACGCGGCTATCGTTAAATACTAGAACGTCCCCGGCGCGCAGATAATCGACTATTTCAAAGAAGCGGCGGTGCTCCACTAGCCCCTGGCTGCGGTTCAGCACCATAAGCTGCGATTGGTCTCTGGGCTCAACCGGGGTCTGGGCAATAAGTTCTGGGGGAAGGTGGTAACTAAAATCGCTGGTCCTCATTGCTTCAAAGCCCTCAGGGAAAAGTATAGCAGTGCCCTAGCCGGTAAGGCAATTCGATACCCTTTCATTTGATGCTATCCTACTGGCTATGATACAATGGCTGACGGCTTAGAGTTAGAGACTAGTGATGAAGCAAGAGTCTGAATGGGAGCCCAAGCTGCTCGGTTTCCTCTGCAAGTGGTGCAGCTACGCCGGCGCCGATTTAGCCGGAACCAGCCGCAAGAAATACCCGTCCAACATCAGGATTATAAAAGTCCCCTGTTCCGGCAGGGTTGACCCGCTGTTCATCCTCAAGGCTTTGCGCCTGGGCTTTGACGGGGTGCTGGTTTCAGGCTGCCATCCCGGTGAGTGCCACTACCAGACGGGAAACTACCGCGCCCGCCGCCGGATAGCTATCACCAAGAGATTCCTTGAGTACCTGGGCATTGAGCCTCAGAGGATTCAAGCCAGCTGGGTCTCGGCTTCAGAGGGAGGAAAATTCGCCGAGGTGGTGACCGAGGTTACGAGAGAGCTAAAAGAAATCGGCCCCAACCAGGTGTTTGCTTAAGAGAAGGTGAAATGGAGCAAAAACTGAGGCAGGAAGCAAAAGCGCTGCTAGAGCAAGGCAAGGTTAGCTGGATTATCGGCTTTGAGCCGGGGAGCCTGAAGTTCACCACCACCCCCCTGATAACCAGGGATAAAGCCGATACCGAGCGCCTGGTAATCAACCCCTTTATCTTCAATAACCTGGCTGATTTCCTGACCGAGATAAAGGGGCGGGTGGGCATCGTGGCTAAGGGCTGCGATAGTCGCTCCATCGTCAGCCTGATACAGGACAACAAGGTGACCAGAGAGGACGTGGTCATTCTGGCTGTCCCCTGCCCGGGGCTTATCGACCTGGCTAAGATAGAAGGTCTGACCGGCAAGGATAAGGACGAGCTGGAAGAAATCACCCGGCAGGGAGAAAGGGTAATCATAAAGGTTTCTGGACAGAAAAAGGAGTTTGCTGCCAGTCATGTTCTCTTCGACCACTGCCTTGCCTGTGAACTGCCCACCCCCCAGGAATACGATATCCTCCTTGGTGAGCCCAGACTGCCGGCGCCCGACCTTGAAGCCAGCGGTAAAAATATAGCTAAACTGAAAGGAATACCCCAGGCCGAGAGGTGGCAGTCTTGGCAGAATGAGCTCAGCCGCTGCATCCGCTGTTACGCCTGCCGTAATGTCTGCCCCGCCTGTTTCTGCCAGCGGTGCTTCGTTGAGGAGAGCGAGCCGCAGTGGGTGATGCCGATGCCTCGGTGGCAGGACAACCTCATCTTCCAGATAATAAGAAATATCCATGTTGCCGGAAGGTGCACCGACTGCGGCGAGTGTGAGCGGGTCTGCCCGGTGAAAATCCCCTTGCGGAGCCTGACCCGGGAGATGTATGACACCGTGGGCGAGCTTTTCCACTTCAAATCGGGCATGGACAAGGAAGCCAAGCCCCTGATGACTCACTATGAACAGGAAGAGGCTGAAGGTTTTTTCAGGTAGAGATGGCTAAGAAGATAAGCAAAAAGGACATCGCCAAGCTGCTCAAAGCCTGGAGCCAGCAGTTTGCCCTATTAGCCCCGTCAAGGAAGCGCGGCGTGGCCGAGATGGCGGAGTGGGACGGCAAAGATGTCAGCTTCCTGGACTGGTACCGGAATACGGTTGTCCCCCCCAAGGCAAGCTTCCTCCCCCCGATGGAGGAGATGTTCCGCTTCCAGAAAGACAAGGGGAACTATAACATTGAACCGCCACCTGGGAACGGTCAAAAGCAATTGATTTTTGGCATCCGCCCCTGTGATGCCAAAGCCATGGCCATACTGGATATGACCTTCCAAGACGCCTACCAGGACCCGTACTACCTCTCAAAGCGAAAAAACACGGTATTGGTCGGGCTGGGTTGCACCAACCCCTGCCAGAGCTGCTTCTGCACCTCAATGGGTGTCAGCCCGGCTGACTCAGCCGATGTCGACCTTATGCTCACCGATATTGGCGACCACTTTGTGATTTCGGAGGTTACCGCCAAGGGTAAGGAGCTAATCGCCAAGACCAGCGGCTTAAAAGGGGCCACCAAGGAAGATGAAGCTAGGGCCAGAAAAGCCAAGGAGACAGCCTATAATAAAGTCAGCCGAAAACTAGATACTAAGGGCATTAAAGATAAACTACTCGCCAGCTTTGATGATGAAGAATTCTGGGGGAAGGCAGCCGCCAAGTGTATAAGCTGCGGCATCTGCACCCTGCTCTGCCCCACCTGTTATTGCTTTGACATCAATGACGAGATGGTCAAGCAGGAAGGGGCAAGGTTCCGGAGCTGGGACAGCTGTGGCTTCTCCCTCTACACAAGGATGCCAATGGAGAACCCCAGAAAAGATAAGTGGCGGCGGGTAAGGCAGAAGGTATGCCATAAATACGAGTTCTACCCTATGACCTTTGATATTATTGCCTGCACCGGCTGCGGAAGGTGCATCCGCCTCTGCCCGGTGAACTGGGATATTACCCAGGTTATAGAGAGCGTGCCGGTTAAGTCCAAATAGGGAGTTTAAGAAGGACAAAGCCCCCCAAAAATATTATGGGGTGTTTAAGAGGGGCATTAGCCCCTCTTCTAAAAAATCTTCCCCTTCCCCTTGGCAAGGGGAAGGGGATACAGGGGATGAGGTTCTAAAAATGGCAACTACCGATATCAGCCATAGGCAAAAATTCTTCGCCCAGGGCAATGTTTATCTGCCCCACATAGTGGTGATTGAAAAGATAATTGAGGAGACGCCGGGCGTCAGGACCT
>CAZQXA010000099.1:0-4625 GCA_964597155.1 uncultured Dehalococcoidales bacterium | reverse complement strand
TTGCCCTAGCCATGCGCAACGGCTGGCTTTTAGCCCAGGAAAAACCAAAGGAGGCTTAAAGCCGATAGTTGACCCGGAACAGGATTTCTGAGGATGGGAGAGAGTAAAGTGCAGCGATTGGGCATCAAAGCAGACGTAAAGTCCCAGGTTAGAGAGCACCTGGAGAGACAGGGCTACGAGGTAACCGAGGAGGCTAAACTCCTGGGGAAGTCAGGGGTTGAGCACACCTTTGATATGCTGGCTCAAAAGGATGGCGGCTCCACCCCCCACACTATTGCTATCTGCCTTGCTAGCGGCAGTGATAGCCAGACTGAAGGGGGCACTGTCTTCAGCTTTGCCACCAGAGCCTATGATGCCAACATTGAGGAAAAGATTCTGATTGCCATCCCCCAGCTTGGTCAGGAAGCAAAAGAGCTGGCGCACAAGCAACGAGTAAAGGTCATTGATGAAGAAGAAATAGATTCATTATTAGACCTAAAGCCCACATCTCCACTTAGGCTGGAGGAGCTCAGCTCTGCGAGTAAAGAACAATTGGTGGAATCTCTAGCCGATATGAGCTATCAGGTTGAGGAAAAAGCCAAGGTCAGAGGCAGGTCAGGGGTTGAATATACCTTTGATATACTGGCTTATGCTGACATTGACGGAATTGGCCACAGCCTGGTCATAGATTTCCTGGTCGGGGAAAAGGAGATAAGCCTGGAACAGGTAGCCGTATTTGATACCAAAGCCTACGAGGTTGGCATCGATGACAAGGTCATTGCTGTCTCGGTACCGCTTAGCTCCCAGGCCCAGAAATTTGCCGGGCAACAGCGGATAGGGGTCATTAAGTTGAGCCGAGGAAGCGTTTCCAGAGCCACGCCGAGCAAAGAAAAGGCAGCCAAAGCAGCCAGGCCGGAGGCTGCGGAGTCCAGGGCTGAGTTCAAACACCTAAGGCACACCCCTCAGCCGGAAGCACTACAACTAATCCCCGAGGTGATAGCCAGAAGGTACAATGCCATGCCCCTGGCTATATCCGGTAACACATTACAGGTAGCTATGGCCGACCCGACTGATATCTTTGCCCTGGAGGCCTTCTCCGCCTTAAGCCGGATGAGAATTAAGACCATAGCCGCCAGTGCCAATGAGGTCAGAGAGGCTATTGATTTTAACTATAAAGGCTACGGCGAGATTGAAAAACAGCTTTCCCGTATCTCTATCTCCAGTGATACCAGTGAAGAGAGGCTGGCCATCAGCGCCGATACCGATGCCCCTCTGGCTCAAGCTCTTAACCTTATCATTGAAGAAGCGGTCAAAGCCCGCTCCTCCGATATCCATATTGAGCCTGAAGAGGACCGCTTAAGGGTACGCTACCGCATTGATGGCACTCTGCAGGATATGATGTCCCTGCCGCTGAACATACATCTAGCCCTGGTTTCCCGAATCAAAATCCTGGCTGATTTGAATATTGCCGACCGTCATCGTCCCCAGGATGGCCAGTTCTCCACCGAGGCTAAAGGGCGGCAGATAGATATCAGGGTAGCTACTGCCCCCACGGTTAATGGCGAGATGGCATCGCTACGCCTCTTGGACAAGTCAGTGGCTACTATAGGAATACCCGAGCTTGGCATGCTACCTGATAGCCTGGCCAAGTATGAAAATATGCTAAAAGTGCCCTATGGCATGATTCTGATTAGTGGTCCTACCGGCGCTGGTAAGACCACTACCCTGTATGCCTCAATCAACTCCCTTGACTGCCTGGGGAGAAACATCATCACCATTGAAGACCCCGCTGAGTACCGCTTTAAAGATATTAATCAGATTCAGGTTAACCCTCAAGCCGGCATCACCTTTGCCACTGGCTTGAGGAGCATACTTCGTCTTGACCCCGATGTGATAATGGTCGGTGAGATACGCGACGGCGAAACAGCCAACATAGCGGTCCAAGCCGCCCTGACCGGCCACCTGATGCTATCTTCCGTCCACTCCAGCGACTCATCCGGTGTGCTCTCTCGCCTGCTTGACCTGGGTATAGAGCCCTTCCTCATCGCCTCAGCGGTTCTTGGCGTAGTGGCCCAGCGGATGGTGCGCCGCCTTTGTCCTGATTGCAGCCATCTTATTGAGGCCCCACGGGTAGAGCAGATGGCTTACCAAAAGGAAACCGGGGAGAAACAGACTGACTTCAACTACGGCACCGGCTGTAAGTCATGTGCTTATACCGGTTATCTGGGAAGAACCGGAATCTTTGAGATTCTAACCATGAGCGACACCATAAGGACAATGATTACCAGCCAGGCAAGCAGTAGCGAGATTCGTGCCCGGGCAATTAAGGAGGGCATGGTAACCATGATGAACGATGGTATGCGTAAGGTGAAGGAAGGCATCACCACACCCTCCGAGGTATTGCGTAATGCCTACTCCGCCGACTAGTGGCTTGGGGAGATAAAAAATGGACTATCAATATGTAGCCTATACTGAAGATAGAACGCTGGTCAAGGGCCGGCTTTCGGCTACCAACGAAGAAGCCGCCATCAACCTGCTCAGCTACGGTGGCTATCAAACAGTTAGCCTGAAGGAGATAACTCCCTTTTTAAATAGAGAAAAGCTGGTAGCCCGCTTTTCCCGGGTAAAGCCAAGTGAAATAATAATGTTTTCCCGCCAGCTAGCTCTGCTGCTTGAATCGGGCACTGATATCGTTAGCTCTCTGGAGCTACTACAGAGCCAGGTAACAAACCACACCCTGCAACGGGTAATTGGAGCAGTAGCCAACGACATTCGCGGCGGCAGCTCACTCTCCACCGCTTTGAGCAAACACCCCCGGGCTTTCCCTGAACTCTATCACCGGACAGTAGCCGCCGGCGAGCAGAGCGGCAACCTGGAAATAGTGCTAAGGCAAATAGCTGATTATATGGAGAGAGGAGCCACCACCGAAAAGAGAATTAAAAGCGCCCTGACCTACCCCATTATCATTGCCGTGGTCGCGGTGATAGTGATGAGCGTACTTGTCGTCTTTGTCCTGCCCGCTTTTACCAGCCTGTACTCTAAACTTGGCGCTGAACTACCTTTACTCACCAGAATGCTTATTGGCATATCCGACTGGCTTATCAGCTATGGGCTTTTTGTCCTGCTGGCTTTAATTGCGGCTGTTATCGTCGGCTCCCTTTATATCAGAACGCCAGCCGGGAAATATCAGTTTGATAAATTACTACTCAGAGCCCCCATAATCGGGCGAATTACCCAACTCAGCGAGCTTTCCCGTTGTTGCCGGACGATGTCACTTCTGTTCAGGGTCGGCTTACCATTACCCGATGTCTTAACTCAGGCTATCCACGGCACCAAGAACAAGGTTGTACGCCAATCTCTGGCTGAGGTCCAGCAGGAGTTGATTAGAGGCGAAGGCTTATCCAAACCTATGGCCAAGAGGAAGCTCTTCCTGCCCTTGATGGTGCAGATGGCTGGAGTCGGCGAGGAAACCGGAAACCTTGATAACACGCTGGCTACGGTAGCCCAGACCTATGAGGTCGAGGCTGATGATAGGACCAGCTCGGCGGTGGAGCTTATTCAACCAGCTATAACCATAGCCATAGGCTTAGCCGTTGCTTTCCTGGCCGTGGCTCTGGTTTCATCCATGTATTCTATCTATTCGCAGACAAGTTTCTAGTGGTAAAGATAAATGAAAAACGAAAAAGGCTTTACCTTAATTGGCGTGATGATAGCCCTGGCTCTACTGGGCATAATTGCTATTGCCCTTCTCGGTGCCCTGGCTACGGCCTCCCACGCCATCATTGTTGCCGATGAGCACGCCATTGCCGAAAGCATAGCCAGGAGCCAGATGGAATACGTTAAAAACCAGGCCTACATCCCGGCTAGCGATTATGACCCCGGCACACCCGGCAGCGGCCAGGTAACCTATACAATACTTAGCGGAATCCCCGAAGGTTATATAATTTGTAGCGTCAACCGTGATGGCTATATTGTCGAAAACGCCGTCTTTGGCGTTCCCTGGGATAGCCTGAACAACCAGCCGCTGGACACCGATACCGGGATACAGAGGATAAGCTTGATTATCAGGCACTATGATAAGGAAATAATTACCCTGGAGAACTACAAGGTGAACCGATGAAACTATCTAAATTTAGCTTAATCAATAAAAACCAGAGGGGTCTTGCTCTGTTGACTATGATGATAGCTCTGGCCATATCGAGCATTATCGTGACGGCAGCCACCATGACCACCTTCCAGGTGGTTAACGGCAGTACCCGCACCTCAAATCAAATGGTCGCCATCAGACAGGTGCAGAGTGCCGGTTACTGGGTAAGCTATGATGTCCAGATGGCTCAAACTGTGGAGCCAGCCCCCGAACCCGACCCGGACGGGCTCCCCCTCACCCTGACCTGGAACGAGTATATCAGCGGTATTGAACACCAGATTGTTTATGAACTGGTAGGTGACGAGCTTGTGCGCAGCTATTCCGTCGATGGCGGGACGCCAACCGAGTCTACGGTGGCTGAATTCATTGCCGCCGGCACTAATTGTGAATTTAGTAATGGCGTGCTCACCTTCACCGTAGTTGCCACTGTGGGCGCTGGCTCACAGGAAGCAACCTCGACCGGGATATATGAAATTAAGCAACGAGCAAGCTCGCCCCC
>CAZQXA010000098.1:0-4640 GCA_964597155.1 uncultured Dehalococcoidales bacterium | reverse complement strand
ATTCTGGGGAATATACCCAGAACTAAAGCTAATCCCAGGACTACCTCGACCCAGGGGAGAACATCGCTGATAAAGAAGGCTACGGTAGGCGTCCAGAGAGAGCCAAGGAGATCAGAAATGAATTCGCCCTGCCCTGGAAAAGAGCCAAGCTTGTCAGATAGCCCTGGCAGCTTACCAATGCCAGCTATTAACAAGACCAATCCCAGAAGTAGACATGGGACTATGACTATTAATATCCTTTGCCGTCTGCTTTTTAATTGCGGTTTCCGAATGCCCATTTAGTATCGTTATCCCCCCTTTTCTTGGCTTAAAGAGACATATTCTTCATCGGCGTTTTCTATAGCCGAGGTCTGGCGGATTTTCACCTCACCCCAGAGGCCCATTTTATCACCCTGGATGATTACCACTCCCCTCAAGCCGTCAATACCACGGGCGAACTCGAGCCCCTCGGGGATATCTTCGGGCTCTACAATCAGGTTGGCGATGGCAGTGGCGGCGGCATCAGCCAGAACGGCTGATTGAGAGAGCACAATCACGGCATCGGCTTTACCAAAGCTCAGGGAATGCCCCACTGTCCCCGAAGAGGTGCAGATACCCATTGGCGTATCCTGCCCCCTGATTTCCAGCCCAATCTTGGCGGTTAAGGGCGATTTGCCGGCGTAAATGCCTATCAGCCTTTCTTTATGGCTCTTTAGGTAGATATCGCCCCCATTTTCGACAATAATCTCCGGCGAGGAGTCAAGGAGCTGGCTGCCGACAAACTCGGCTATAGCCCCGGCTACGGCAGCCATAGGCCCAACTCCCACCTTCTTGGCCGATTCTGCCATCTCGGTTACAATACGCGGGGCATCATCTCCCACCGCGATCGGTTCCAGGGAGGTGAGAAATGTTGGGTGCCGTTCAATGTAGCCTTCCAGCAGCTGGCGGTACTTCAACACCAGCTTGAGGGCTTTCCGCTTGAGGTTGGAGTGGGCGCGGATATATAAATCGGTCTCCTTGATGGTTACGTTGAAAGAGACCAGGTCTTTATCTTTAACCCAGTGGCGATAGGTTCTCGGCTGATACATGGGCTAGAAGTGCACCTCCATAGCTCGCGGCGGGCAAGCCTTGATACATAGTCCGCAAGCCACGCATTTTTCATTATAGAACTTGACCTGCCTGGTTACGGGGTCAAGCTCAAAGGCGCTGGAGGGGCACATGGTGATGCAGGCACCGCAATGGGTGCACCTCTCATCGTTGCGGAGGACATCCTGGCTGAGCGATTGTATCTTCACCCCGGTTTCAGCGAGGTACCTGATGCCCTTATCGTAGGCTTCCTGTTCCCCGCTGAGTTCCAATACCAGCAGCCCTTCCTCTTCTGGAGTAACCAGAGCCTTCAAAATATTGAAGTCGAGGTTGAAGTCGGAAATCAGCCGCGACACTATGGGACGGTCAACCAGCCGCTTGGGAAAGTGCAGGACTATTCTCTTGGCAATAGCCATTTTTGTCTCCTTGTCTTGGGCTATTCTATAGCTCGTTCTTTAAGTGGCTTAAAGGTTATCCCCGATTCTACCCCGGGCAGGGGCGCCACTGGCTCCGTTAGCTGGAATTTCCCCTTTGTTATCCACTCTTTTAGCGTGTTGGCAATCTCCAGCGCCCTTGGGTAGCTGGAAAGGGAAGCGGTGGGCACCTCTTTGCCCCCCAGTTTTATCTTCCCCGTCTTTAGCTGGGCGTAGCTTACTTCGCCCAGGATATCTGGTTTCAGGTTAGGGTAGGCTTCAGCATAGTCAATAATGGCGGCGAAAATATCGGCATCGGTTACGGTAGTGTAGCCCAGGATTTCCTCCGAGAGTATCGGGATGGCTATGCCGACGCCTACAGTCAGGGTGCAGCCGTAGCCCAGCATACTGGTCCCCATCAGCCATCTGGGGCTCATCTGCTTCAGGTCGCCGATAAAGCAGAGAGTCCCCGCCCCCCGCTTGGGTACTCCCTTTTCAGTGCGAGGCACGTCGGGGTTGTGCTGGGTGCCCTGCCAGGCGACGAAGCCAATGCCACCCCCCAGAAATACCTTGGTGCCGATGCCAATGGTCTTATAATAGGGGTCGTTAAGCAGGGGAGAGAGCTGCCCGGCGCTGCAATAGTTTATATTGCCCAGCTTTGCCCGCAGTACCCCCATATAGGTATAGATTGTCTTATCCGAGGTATTAGCCGCCACATTGTAGTTCTGGTAGGCATTCCTGATGTTAAACAGCACCGCCTCATTGAGGTCTTTGATATTAATCCAGGTCTCTAATTTTTTCCTGGGGTAGCAATCGGTGCCGTAGGCGGTTGCCTCCAGCCTGACATCCTTGCCGGCGACCAGCTCCTCAATGACATGCCCGCCCCCGTAATTGAATTCGCCGGGGAAGACCTTGTTTCTGGGGTCGTCATCGGGGAGGGCATTGGCCCCGATAAAAAGGTCTACTGCTGCCAGGCCAGTATAAGCCGGGACATCATTGAGGTAGGCACGCCCGCCGCCGAGCTTGATTCTGGGCTTGGAGTGGCCGATATTAAAGTAAGCGCCGGAGGAACACATTGGGCCGAAGGTGCCGGTGGTAACTACATCCACTTCCTGGGCTGCCTTCTTTGTGCCCTTCTTTTGGGCAAGCTCTATTATCTCCTCGGCAGTAACTACTACCGCTTTGCCCTGGCGTATCTTTTCGTTTATCTCGTCAATTGTTTTGGCCATGTTTTAACCTCCTATGATAGTAGTATTTATACTTAAGACTGTCAACCTAAAGGCTTGGCGTGTAAAACAAAAAGCCCAAGAAGTCTAGCTTTCTTGGGCTTGGGTTACTTTGTTATCAGCTTGGGGGATTATGTTGGCATTGTCCCCGAACTGGCGGCACGCCAAGCCCAGGGCATCATCATGGGAGAAGCCCCTCTATTAAAGCTAAGCTGTCCCTTCCAGTTCGGCACTAGCCTACTCTCCTTTATATGCCAATATTTGGGATTACTGGTATTTTATAGTATTCATAGCCTGATGTCAAATAGTGGTGTATGGAGTAACCCCTAACGCACGTTTTTCGTCCCACCCGCCCACCCAATAGGGGTTGATACCCCCTCTTTAGACACCCTAAAGAAAGCATAGGTTTGGGGGCTTCAAGCCTCCGAGGGTGGGTAGGGTGGGAGAAAAGACAGGAGAAAGGACAATTAAAAATAGGGGAGGGGGGTAATGCTATCCCCCAATAAAAAAGATTACTATTGTATAGACCTAGTCCTTGGCATCCCAGATAAAGAACGATGTCACCACCGATACCGCCGTCACCGCGATAGCGGAAAAGGTAAACATCGTGTTGAAGGTGTACTTCTCGATAAGACCTCCCATGATGGGGGCGAATATGGCGCCGGTGTACTGCATCGTGAAATAATAAACTCCATAAATCGTCGAACGGTGCTTGGCTGGTGTCTGTCCCATGATAAAGACCTCGGTTACTGGCATCCTTATCGCCATGTTCAGGCCCATGATAAAAAGTACTGCATAAAAACCGAACCCCAGCGTAGCTGACTTTAAGGCGAAGATAATCAAGCCGCTGATAATGCTGGTGGTGATAATCACTTTCACCGTCCCGATGCGGTCGGAAATCCACCCCCCCAGAATCGTCCCCCCGAAGACTCCTGGCAGGTACAGAATGGACATTAACATCGCCGCTTTAGCATCGGTAACACCCAGCACATCGGTCATATACAGGGCCAGGAAGGCATTGACGGACATCCCCGCCCCGCCGCCCAGCACCATCATCACTAGGTAGGCTATCAGCCTTCGCTTGTATCCGGGCTGGGGTGGCTTTTCGCTAGCGGCCCTCTGCCTGGCTCTGGCGACATGGGTCATACCCCCGTGTCTGGTCAGGTAAATATAAAATACCACACCGAATATCGCCGTAGGTATCGCCAGAACGATGAAAGGTGCCCGCCACCCCCAGGCTGCCAGAATCGGCCCGGCGATAAGTGGCGCGATGAAGAAGCTGGAATTCCCTCCAAGCAGGTGCAGTCCCAGCGCTTGCCCCCGCTGTTTCGGCTCCACGGAAGCCAGTATCAGCGGTGTCGATGACGGGTGATAGCCCCCCGTCGCGAGCCCCATTATCACCATAAAGACCAGCAACATGACAAACGTTGGGGCTATGCCGACGATGATGCCGCCTATAGCCACGCCCACTGTACCGATGGCAATCATTATCGCGGGAGAAACACGGTCAGCCAGCCACCCCGAGGGTAGTTGCCCCGCCCCGCCCGCCAGAGCAAAAGACGTTGTCACCCAGGCCGACTGTGTAAGGCTCAGACCGAAGGCTGTTCTGATAGCCGGTAAAAGCGGTCCGGGCAGAGCCGTCAGCAGGTGATGACCGAAGTGTGCCATGATGAACCATGGCAGAGAGCTCCACATGAAAGAGCGTGGTTTTCTTTCCGGTTGTATAATTATATTTTCCTTTCGAAGACCGTCAAGATAACTTTGTGAACCCAGCGGTTAATCGAAGTAAAAACCTTCGAGGGAAATTAAACCGTTGTAATTATACTCTTCGCACATTTATTTTGCCAAATCTGGCAAAGAATTGTTCTGTTACCGATAATTACCCCCCACCCCCCCCCTAAACACACCTTTTTTTTTTCCCCCCCCCCCCCCCCCC
>CAZQXA010000097.1:0-4743 GCA_964597155.1 uncultured Dehalococcoidales bacterium | reverse complement strand
TCTTCAGGGCGGGGATGACCTTTTCCGCCGGGTTCTGGGTGAAGACATCGTCAATCTTAAGCTCAATGGCGCGGCTGCGCAGTTCCCAGAGAGCCTTGTCCTGGACAAAGAGGTCATTATCATAGCCGCGTATTATTTTGTGCCAGGTGGGGGAAAACTCTTTTATCCCGCCGTATTCGGCAGCAATCTCGGTGCAGTGCCAGTAAGCCTCATAGACAGGGTATATCAGATAGAAATGGGTCTCCCACTCCCGGTAGAGCAGCTGAATCCCTTCCCGGAAGAGCTTGTATAATTCGTACTGGGTTGCCTTTTCGTAATCAAAGGTTCTGAATTTTTCACAAAACTCTATCAGTCCCTTCTCCATATCGGCATAGATCCTGTCTCCCTTGGGGGCGTAGGTTTCCATTATGAACTTCTTGAAGTTCTTCTGCCTTTCTTTAATCTCAGCCTCGTCGCTAATCCTGAGGGAGCTGGCCAGGGCGCAGCCGTCTATATCGCGAGTCTCGCTGCCCCTGATGGTGGGTATCCAGGTCTCATTAATGCCGTAGCAGAGACCGTGGGCTAGGGGGTAACACCACATCCAGTTAAATAGCGGAGTCCAGGCCGGGTAGCTGTGGCCAAGGTTCACGAACCAAAGCGGGTATTTCTTTAAGTCTCTCTGCGGCCAGAATTCTCTGGTGTGCAGGTTCCACATCCAAGGCATGTCGGTTCCTCCTTCAAGATTTTATCTGGTTCATTATACAGTATCTCGCCTTTAAGCTAAAGAGCATACTCTTAGTTCACCCGCCGCGCGCCATTGACCAGCAGCGTCTGTCCGCTGATAAAATCGCTGTCGTCGCTGGCGAAGAAGATAATGGCGCCGACCACATCCTCCGGTTTGCCGAAACGCCCCATGGGCACGGAGCCGGTGTCCATCTTTTCCATGTTGACATAACTCCTGGTAGCCGGGGTATCGATAACACCCGGGGCGACGACATTGACGCAGATATTATATTGCCCCAGCTCGCCGGCTAGCACCCGGGTGATGCCGATGACGGCGCTTTTCGCCGCCGTGTAGTGAATCAGCCCCTTGGTGGCGGCAAAGCACGCCTCGGAGGCGATATTGATAATCTTGCCCTTATTCTGTTTCTTCATCTGGGGGAATACCGCTTTAGAGCATATCCAGGTCCCCTTGGCGCTGACCGCCATCATCTTGTCCCACTCGGCTGACGAGATTTCATAAAAAGGCTTCCTTGACATCCCGTGGTAGAAGCCGGCATTGTTAACCAGGATATCAATTCGCCCGAACTCCTGCACTGTTTTATCGGCCATGAGCTGGGTTTCGGCCTCGGAGGTGACATCGGCTTTTACGGCTATGGCAGAGCCCCCCTTGGCCTTGATTTCACTGGCGGTTGCCTCAGCCTCTGGCTCCAGGATGTCAGCCACCACTACCCTGGCTCCTTCCTCGGCTATTCGCAGGCAGTAGGTTTTACCCAGACCCCTGGCACCGCCGGTGACGATAGCTACCTTGTTTTCCAAAATTCCCATTTTATCCTCTCTTTAAATGATTTTTTATACCGCCAGAAAACCGCCGTCAACAGGCAGGGCAACGCCGGTGATGGCTGAAGCCTTGCTCGAGACCAGGAATAAAGCCGCCTCAGCCACCTCCTCCTCGGTGATGAACCTCCCCAGGGGTATACGCTGCTTATCCCTCTTTTCCCACTCCTCGGCGCTGATGCCCAGTGCCCGCGCCCTCTCCCGGGAGATATCCGGCCTCATCCCGGTCTGCACCCTTCCCGGGCAGAGGCAATTAACCCGTATCTTATCTTTAGCCAGGTCTACCGCCAGCTTTCTGGTTAGCATTACCAGCCCGCTCTTGGCCAGTGAGTAGGTCAGGGAAAAGCCGGACTGCCTCAAGCCGGCAACGGAGCTGGTGAATAAAATAACCCCGCCTCCGCTTTTGACCATTTCGGGGACGGCGAATCTGGCGCCGAAGACGCCGGCTTTGAGGTGGACGGCCATCATATTATCATAGATTTCTTGGGTGATGTCTTTGATACTGTCGGGCCCAACGATGCCGGCGTTATGCCAGAAGATATCCAGTCGACCGTAACTTGAGACCGCTTTTTTAACCAGACGCTCGATATCAGCCACCACCAGCATATCGGCGGCAACAAAGCTTGCCTGGCCACCCTGCTCGCTTATTGTGCTCACCACTTCCCGTCCCCGCTCCTGGTTCCGGCCGTTGATAACAACCTTGGCCCCTTCTTTAGCAAATAAGATGGCGCCCGCCCGGCCGATACCCGATGTTGAGCCGGTAATAACCGCTACCTTCCCTTTAAGCAGCACTTTATTTATTATCCCTTCTGCTAATATCGTTTATTTACCCAAGATATAGACGGCGCCACTGCTGGCGTCCATCCTTACCCGCTGCCCTGATTTAAGCCTTGAGGTGCCCTTTTGGGTATTGACAATGGTGGGCACGCCGTATTCCCGACCGATTATGGCGGCATGGGACAGGGTCCCCCCGGTATCGGTGATTACGCCGCTGACTAGGCCGAAGACCGGCGTCCAGGCCGGGTTGATGCCGGGGCAGACCAGTATATCCCCCGGCTGCACCTTCTTGAGGTCCTCATACCTAGTCACCACGCGGGCGACACCTTCGGCCTCCCCGGCGCAGCCGCAGATACCCCGCAGGTCTGCCTTTAGCTTTGGCTTGGGCTGGGGCATTTCACCGATGATGGTCTTTATGGCCACAGCGTCTCCGGCGGGTAGCAAATCAAGCTCTACCGCTTTCTCCACGCTTGAGCGCTCGGTGAGCACCGGGGGATTCGGTTTCTTATGCCACTCTTTCCAGGCAGCCCGCCGCCTTCTAGTAAGCCAGCGCATGTCGTGCCCCTGGGGGACCATCATCACCCGGTCAATTTCATCCGGGTTGAGCATGAATATGTCATCGGGGGTATCAATTACCCCGTTTGAGGCCAGCCTCTTGCCCATCGCCAGATAGCCGCGGCGCATGATGGCCTGCGCCATTAGCTCGCAGTAGAGGTCGTGCTCTTCGCTATAGGAGCTGGCTTTACCCGATAGCCGTATCAGCCCCCCGAAGAGCTCCTTCTCCTCCATGGGCACACCTTTGAGGAAGGCGGCTATGGCGGCTTCTCTCTTCCTGGCCATCTCGGCTCTGGTGGCTTCCAGGTCGTAATGAGCGCCCCTCATCACGTTGTCCTTTACCAGCCCTAGGGGCGTGGCCGGATCCTCCAGCCAGTAGGGCTCGTTGAGGTCGGTGGAGCGCCTCATCCGCCAGCCCCCCACATCATCTGTTTTCAGGTAGTCTATGAATTGCCCAAACCATTCCTTGCCCTTTTTTGACTGCTGGAGTTTGCTTAAGATGGCCTGGGGCTCATTCTTTTTGAATAGGTCTTCCAGGCCCATTTTGATAGCCATCTGGCCGAATTGCCACATCTTCTTGTCCATCTGGTATATCTTGTTATCAAAGCCGCGCACCATGTCCTGGAAGCGGGGGTCCTGGTCACTCAAGCCAAAGCGCTCCTTGGTCATTGCCTCCAGCAGCAGCCAGGCGTTATATGAGGCGTACATCCCCACGAAGTGGATTTCCCACATCCTCATATAGGCCGCCATCAGCTCATAGTTGTGGTGATAAAGCTGGAGGTTGGTGGCGTTATCAACATCTAGCTCCTTGAGCTTGGCATAGATGGCCAGCAGTTCCTGCCGGTAGCCCTTCCACAGCCCTTCAAAGTCCTCAAGCCAGGGGCGCAACGCCTGGCGGAACTTGACCTCGCGCTGGGCGATTTCCTTCTTATCCCTCACTATGTGGAAGGCGCAGTAGATGCCGCCGTTTAAAAAACGGAGCTCCCAGCCTCGGCAGGTGGGGATGCTGAGCTCGGTGCAGGCGAACTTTAAGCCATGGCCGCAGAATCTCACCCATTGGTAGCCGTAGAGGGGGGTTAAGGGCGGTGTGCTGTGCGTTCCGTCAAGGAACCATGAGTGCATCTGGGGGAGGTCAATCTCGGCGATGTAGTCGTAACCCGGGGTCTCGTCCCAGATTTTAGCCACCGGCTGCTTTTTCTTGGCCACTTCTCTCCTCTACCTAGCCTTAAGTCTAGGCAGAATGTCGTTTATCGTCAAGGGCTGTAGAATTTTTTAACCATCAGGTCAAGCATGCGCTCGGTAACCGGTTCTCGCCTCCGGGCGGCAACCTTGGCCGGGCGGGTCTGGAGGGGGGCTACATTATGGGGGGGAGGGGAGTCAGCGTCGATAGCCCATTCTATGTCCTGCGGTGAGCCCAGGTGCTCCTCAAGTGATATAGCCAGTTTGGCTACGGCTACTATCTCCTCGTTGCTCAAGCAGGGCACTTTCTGTTTTTTCAGCGGTACCTCGCCCCACCCCACCCCTCTTTTCTTGGTCACTACCTGCCTGGTCTTTTGGCCAATAGAGGTCTCTATTACCTTCAGGGTCTCTTTGTCGACCACGAACTTGTCGACATTCCCTGTCCCGCTGACCACTCCCACCCCCAGCCCCCAGTTGGCGTCGATGATTACCCGGGAGGTATCGCCGGTTAGGGGGTCCACGGTGAAGCTGATGCCGGATGAGCGGGCGTTTACCATCTTGGCCACGGCGATGCCCAGTTCATCCCCCATTATGGGCACATCTTTGTTGACCCGGAAGGCAATCGCCCGCGCCGTATAAGCGCTTGACCATACCTTCTTGATTTTGTCCAGAACCTCGCGAGTGCCGATAATATTC
>CAZQXA010000096.1:2476-4824 GCA_964597155.1 uncultured Dehalococcoidales bacterium | reverse complement strand
AGAACCTGAAGGTGGAGGCTGAGGATAATATCCCCTATAAAAAGGCTATCGAGGATGGGGTTATTGCCCTCTTTGGCGAGAAGTACGGCGATAAAGTGCGGGCGGTGAAGATTGGCCAGCCCAGAGTCAGCGCCGAGCTTTGCGGTGGCACTCATGTTAGCTCAACTGGTGAGATAGGCCTATTTCACATTACCTCCGAGAGCAGTATCGGCGCCGGGCTAAGGCGCATTGAAGCCGTTACCGGCCGGGGGGCGGAGGCATATTTCGAGGGGCGTTTTTTGGATTTAGAGCAGAAGGCATCCAGCTTAGCTCGCGAGCTGGAACAGGAGAGGAAACAGAGGCAGTTCCTGGAGAGGGAACTGGCTAGGAAAACTGCCGAGTCTTTAATACCCCAGGCTGAGGTTATCAAAGGGGTAACCGTTTTAGTGGCTAAAGTCCCATCTTCTCGCCTTGAGATTCTGCGCGAGATGAGCGATTTGCTCCGGGATAAGCTGGGGAGCGCTATCGTCGTTCTGGGCACCGTTTATGAAGATAAACCGGCTTTTCTGGCGGCGGTAACCCCGGATTTAGTTAAGAAAGGCTATGATGCCGGCAAGATAGTAAAGGGGGTAGCTGAGGTTACCGGCGGTGGCGGTGGGGGCAAGCCGAGCCTGGCTCAGGCGGGGGGTAGGGACAAGAAAAAGCTGGACGAAGCCCTCAAGCTGGTAAAGAGCCTAATATAATGCGTAGCCTGGGGCTTGATATTGGGGATAGGAGGATTGGGCTGGCTTTAAGCGACCCCGAAGGCATACTAGCCAGCCCCCTGGCGGTTATCAATCGCAGCAACGAGAGCCGGGACATAGAGGCTATTACCGAGATTATCCGCCAGCAGCAGGTGGGGCAGGTTGTTGTCGGTCTGCCGCTATCCATGGACGGCAGCCTGGGACAGCAAGCGGAGAAGGTCAAGGATTTTACCCAGAGGCTGTGTGAGCATACTCAGGTCTCTGTAGAATATCGGGACGAGCGCCTGACCACGGTAATGGCTGAGCGCCTGAGGCGGGCGTCTGGCGGCAAAAAGACGGGGAGAAGAGCCAGCCATGACGCTCAGGCGGCGGCTATCATCCTGCAGGGTTACCTGGACGAAGGACATGAGCCAGAGTTGACATAAATGGACTTTAGCCTTAGCGAACAGGAGAAGATGCTGCAGAGGATGGCAAGGGATTTTGCCATCAAGTCGGTCAAGCCGCTGGCGGCTGAGATTGATGCAAGCGGGCAGTTTCCCTTAGCTTTAGCCGGGGAGATGGGCAAGAGGGGATACCAGGGTTTGCCCTATCCCGCCCAATACGGGGGCGGCGGGGTGGGTTATTTAGGTTATACTCTGGTGCTGGAACAGCTCTGCCAGGCATCAATGACGGCTGGCGCCATTATGGCCATAAATACCGTGCCCCAGGAGGCAATATTCCGTTTCGGCAGTGAGAAGCAAAAGAAGGCTCTCCTTTCTCCTCTGGCCCGGGGTGAGTGGCTGGGCGGCATTGCCTTTACCGAGGCCGAGACCGGCTCCGACCCAGGGGCGATTACCACCCTGTCCCGGAAAAGTGGTGATGGCTATGTCATCACCGGGCAGAAGCAGTTTGTGGCTCTGGCGCCGGCGGCTAATCTGATACTGGTCTTCGCTAGGGGGGAAGGGAAGGGGTTAAACGCCTTTATCATTGATACCTCCTCTCCTGGTTTTAGTGTCCGCGAGCCCTGTGAAACCATGGGGCTAAGGGGGTTGGGCACCTCGGTGGTATATCTTGATGAGGTCTATGTGCCCAAACAAAACCGGCTTGGGGAAGAGGGGCAGGGCTTTGCCATCCTGCTTGAAGCCATATCTCTGGGGCGGTTGGGGGTGGCGGTGGAAGGGATAGCTGTTGCCCAGGCGGCGCTGGATTTTTCCTTAAATTATGCCAGGCAGAGGAAAGCTTCGGGCAAACCGATTGCCAGGCTATCGGCTATTCAATGGCATCTGGCGGAGATGGCCAGCCGCCTGGAGGCGGGCCGCTGGCTGGTATACCGGACTGCCTTCCTCCGTGACCAGGGGCTGGACATCAAATACGAATCATCGCTAGCCAAGCTCTTTGCCTCTCAAATAGCGGTTGAGGTCACCCGCATGGCGATGCAGGTCGGCGGCTCATACGGTACCATGAAGACTATGGAGGTAGAGCGGCTTTACCGCGATGCCAAGATGACCGAGATATATGTCGGTGTCTCGGAGATACAGCGCCAAATTATCGCTGGGCACTTAATTTGAGAAGGGAGTCTTAGAGGGGCGAAGCCCCTCTTGAAATTCTCTTCCCTCTCCCCTTACCAAGGGGAGAGGGATAAAGGGT
>CAZQXA010000096.1:0-2376 GCA_964597155.1 uncultured Dehalococcoidales bacterium | reverse complement strand
ATAAAGACCTGTCCCCAGAGCAAAGCCCGCACCGGAGAGCTGCTGACGCCGCACGGGGCGGTAGCCACGCCGGTTTTTCTGCCCGTGGGCAGCCAGGGAGCGGTTAAGACGCTGACCCCGGAAGAGGTCAAAGCCATCGGCGTAACTATGTTGTTGGCTAACACCTACCATCTTTACCTGAGACCGGGCATAGGCGTCATCGAGAAGGTGGGTGGTTTACATAAGTTTATGGGCTGGGAGCGGGCTATTCTCACCGATAGCGGCGGCTATCAGCTATTCAGCCTGGCCCCCTTAAGGCGGGTAAGCGATGAGGGGGTTACCTTTCGCTCCCACATTGATGGCAGCCAGCATTATCTTACCCCGGAGCTGGCTATTCAGTATCAGGAGGCTCTCGGCGCCGATATTATCATGGCCTTGGACGAATGCCCGGCAAACGACGATAGCCTGGAGAAGGTGAAAAGGGCTACGGAAAGGACGCATCGCTGGGCGGAGAGGTGCCAAAAAGCGCAGAAACGCCCTGACCAGGCGCTCTACGCTATTGTCCAGGGCGGCGTTTCCCCCCAGCTCCGGCGGCAGTCGGCGGAATATCTGGCTTCGCTGGACTTCCCCGGTTACGCTATCGGCGGCTTGAGCATCGGTGAGCCCAAGAAGGTAACCCTGGCCATGACTACAGAGACGGTGGCTTTTTTACCGGAGAGTAAGCCCAGATACCTTATGGGGGTGGGTTCTCCTGAGGACGTCGTCGAGGCGGTAGCCAGGGGGTGCGATATCTTTGATAGCGCCCTGCCCACCCGCGTTGCCCGAAACGGCGCCCTCTTTACCTGGCAGGGGAGGTGTAATATAAATAAAGCTGCCTATAGCCAGATGGAGCAGCCTATTGTTGCCGACTGCGATTGCTATACCTGCCGTAATTTCTCGGCGGCTTATCTCCACCACCTTTTTAGCTGCGGCGAGCTTTTAGCCTATAGGCTGGCTACCATTCATAACCTGAGCTTCATAAGCGAATTAATGGCTAAAATAAGAGGTGCCATCCTTGATGGCACCTTTGTCGCTTTTAAGGATAACTTTTTAAAAAATTACCAGCCCACCAATGAGCGGCTGCGGCTCAGCCAGAAGCAGAAATGGCTAGAGAAAAGAAACCTGGGCGAGTAGCCGATTAAACGCTGGCTTTATCCTACGCCAACCGGGTCAACCCTCACCCCTTTGGAGATAGCCCAGGCAATTCCGGCTTCAATATCCTTGGACTCACCCACCAGCTCCAGTTCTATCCAGCCTCTGTCCTCGGTGGCATCAGCCCGGTGGATATTGGTTTTCAGGTTGAACTGCTGACCCAGATTATAAATAATTGGCTCAGAACTTACCCTCGGGGCATAGGTAAGCATTACCCGCCTTTTAGCCATCTCTACCTCCTTCCCTGGAAATACCCTCTAGTTCTATTCGCAGGCACTGCCGCAGCTGCAGACAATAATCTCTAGGCTCTCACTGACCTGGCCGCCTCTACCGTCGGTTACGGTGACGGTAATAAGATAGGTCCCGTAGTCATTAGGTGCCACAAAGGTGACAATATTACCTTCTCCGCTTATGTTCCCGGCCTCCGCAGACCAGGTATAGGTTAGCTCATCCTCGTCCGGGTCAGAGGCAATGCAGGTGATGGTGGCGGTTGCGGCCGGTCTTACCCTTGGACAATCCGTACTCAGATTCTCAATAACCGGGAGCTGGTTAGGGGCTAACACCTCGATGATTATATGTTCTATGTCTATGCCATCCTTGTTGTCGCTTACTTCAACGGTAATGAGGTAAGCTCCGGGTGCTTCAGGTGGTATCCAGGTAACAATAGGGCCTTCCCCCGAGATAGAGCCGCCGTCAACTAACCAGTGGAAGCTCAGGGTATCTCCATTCGGGTCGGAAGCGGTGCATTCAATCTGGCAGCTTTCAAACAGCTCAATCGCCTCTTGGTCGGCGGTGAGGCTGGAGATGACTGGCAGTTGATTGCTTGGCTCACAGCCGCCGCCGATAAGAAGGACGGTAATAACCAGGAAGGCTAAAATGGTCAGCCGCTTTGTCATGTCCTTTTCCCTTTCTTATCTTTGCTAAACCACCACCTGAAGGTTAGAAAGCCAAAGGGGTTAAGCAATATTATGGTTAAGGCTAAGAAAAGAAGTATAATATCCAGCCCCAGGGCTTGCCAGGGGGTCATAGCGCCGAAAAGCTTGGCAAATATCCCAAAACAGCCACAGCTACCAAACGCCATACCATGACTTATTGCCCATATATTGCTAGCCATAAAGCCGGCAATAAGCGGCAGAGTCAGCACGGCGGCGATTCTGGGGAATATACCCAGAACTAAAGCTAATCCCAGGACTACCTCGACCCAGG
>CAZQXA010000095.1:0-4837 GCA_964597155.1 uncultured Dehalococcoidales bacterium | reverse complement strand
ACGGCTATCTGGGTGCCTTTCTTGTCAGCCTTATTAGCAGCGCTACCATCATTTTGCCTGTGCCTGGCATCGTGGTGCTCTTTGCTCTTGGTGCCGACCCAAATCTGAACCCGGTTTTGGTGGGACTGGTCGGGGGTACCGGGGCAACTATCGGTGAGGTAACCAGTTTTCTGGCCGGCTACGGTGGACGGGGGATGCTACAAAACAGGGGTCGGGTGTATACCATGGTGGAGAATTGGATGAAGAGGTGGGGAGGTTGGGCCATCTTTGTTTTTGCCGCCGCCCCTTTGCCTTTCTTTGATATAGCTGGTTTGGTGGCTGGTGCCCTCGGCTACCCGTTATGGAAGTTTTTGCTGGTAGCCTGGCCTGGTAAAGTCATAAAATACATCATTCTGGTCTTGGCCGGTGCCTGGGGATGGGATATAGTGCTGGGCTGGTTCGGTTAGCGGTGCCTTATTCTCATCAGCAGCAGTGAGCCGACGATAAAGTAGATAAAGCAGGCTAGGAGCATCACCGAGTAGCCCCGGTTTGGGCTCTGGGCATTGAAGAAGTCAATCATCGGCCCGATGAGGCGTGCCAGGGCGGCACCACCGGCGGTAGCCAGGTTGGTCAGGCCCAGGTATCTTGCCTCCTCGCCTTTAGGTACCAGGTCGGTGGCTAGAGCCCAGTTGCTGCTCATAAAAGCCCCGAAGGAGATTCCCACCAAGCCGCCGCAGAGCATTATGGGCAGGTAGCTTTTTTGAAAGAGGAATATCAGCGCAATCCCCAGGGCACCGAGCAGCCCTGAAGTGATGGCAATCGGTCGGCGCCCGATTTTGTCCGATAGACGCCCCGCCGGATAGGCGATAACCAGCATGCCGACAATAGCCAATACCGAGAACCTGGCGGTGGCGGCGGCGGGGTCGGGCACGCCGACAACATCCATTAGAAAGTATAGAGTGAAGGTCTGCAAGGTGGTGAAAGCCATCATGATAAAGAGGCGGGATACCAGAAACCAGACAAAGTCACGGTTCGCCCTGAAATCAATCTTAAAGGTTTTACGCAGGGCAGGCATCAGGGACAGCTTGGTCCTGCCAGCCCCCGGTGGCTCCTTGACCAGGAAGATGGTGGCCAGCATGGCGCAGGCTAAGAGAACCCCCAGCGTTGCCAGGGATAGCCATAGCCAGGAGCTGCCCTCACCGGCGGAGTAGCGGTCCATGAAGAGGGCTATCGGGTAGAGCAGGGCAACCCCACCCCCTATCTCCAGGAAGCTCTTTATCCCCGAAGCTATCCCCCTCCTCCCCTCAGGCACCAGGTCGGGGATAAAAGCCTGGTATGGGCCCTGCGCCGTATTGGAGGCAATCTGGAGCAGGCAGTAAATAATGAAAATGACAGCGTAGCTGCCAGACCAGCCTATTCCGGAGAGGAAGAAAATAGCCAGTATAGTGCCCGCCAGGATAAAGGGACGGCGTCGTCCCCAGCCAAAGCCAGAGCGGTCGCTGAGCGAGCCGGCTATGGGCTGAATGATTATGGCCAGCATTAAGCCGGCGAAGGTGAGCAGCCCCAGGTAGGTGTTTTTTTCCGATGCCGGCACGAAGTCCAGCAGGCGCTGTTGAATGACAGTGGTGTGCAGGCTGCCCCAGAGGGCTGCCAGGGCGAAGCCGAAAATGGTAATCTTGAAGTAGTCTATACGGTGAAAGGCGCTGTTATTAGCCACCGTCTTTCCTTCTGGCTCAAGCATAGCAGAGGTAGCTTGAAGAGGCAATGTCTGGGCGGGTCTTCCCCCCACCCCCTTTTTAACTATAGTTTTGTTTCCCACCCAGCCCGCCCCCAAAAGGTTACACCCTCTTGAACCCCCTAATTTGTTTGGGGCGGTGCCCCCAGCCTCTTCCCCCTTTTTTAACGTAACCTTTTCTTCCCACCCAACCCGCCCTACTGGGGCTAGTCCCTTCTTAAACACCCCAAAATTAAGGGGGGCAAAGCCTTTGTGGGGTGGGTTAGGGTGGGAAGTAAGACAATCATAAAACGGGGGGTGGGGAAGAAAGAGAACTTAATAAAATCAGGGCGAGACCTCTTTTGTCCTGGCTTAATACGTGGTATAATCTTTGGCGATTATTGGCACGGAGGAAAGAAAATGCCAGGAATTTTTTGGGTCGTGCCGGCGGCGGGGTTAATCGCTATAATCTTCGCCATATTGCTGGCCAGGAATGTACTTAAGCGCTCCCCGGGGACAGCCAAGATGGAAGAGATTGGCGGCATGATTTTCGAGGGAGCCTGGGCTTTCTTGAAGCGTCAATACGGCACCATCGGCTGGCTGGCCATCATCGTAGCCGTGGCTGTGGCCGCCCTGGTGGGCGTGCTTGGCGGGCAAAGGGGCATAGAGGGTATCACCGCCTTCGGCATCGCCTGGAGAACCGGAATCGCCTTTATCGCCGGGGCTTTGTGCTCCGCCGTCTCCGGCTTTGTCGGCATGATTATCGCCGTCAAGGCTAATGCCCGCTGCGCCAGTGCCTCTCAGCATAGCCTTAAGGAGGCGGTGGATGTTGCCCTGCGCGGCGGCGCCGTCCCCGGTTTCCTCATTGTGGCTCTATCCCTTTTGGGGGTAACCGCTATCTATTTTGCCTATGGAGGCGCTGGTAGCCCTGATATTGCCCCCCACCTCATTGTCGGCTTTGGCTTTGGCGCCAGCTTCGTCGCCCTCTTTGCCCAGCTCGGCGGTGGCATCTATACCAAGGCGGCTGATATGGGGGCTGACCTGGTGGGCAAGGTTGAAGCCGGTATACCCGAGGACGACCCCCGCAATGCCGCCGTTATCGCTGACCTGGTGGGTGATAACGTTGGTGACTGCGCCGGTCGTGGCGCCGACCTTTTTGAGTCCACCGCCGCCGAGAATATCGGGGCGATGATACTGGGCATTACCATCTATGCCATTACCGGCAACGCTGCCTGGATTTTATTCCCTCTGGTTATCCGTGCCTTCGGCATTATTGCCAGCATGGTAGGCATCCTCTGCGTGCGTATTAGGGGTAACGAGAACCCGATGAATGCCCTGAACCGCGGCTACTATGTTGCCATTGCTCTATCCCTTATCGGTATGTTTTTTACCGTATCCAATATGCTGGACAGCTACTGGCTTTTCGGTGCCGGGGTGGTGGGGATAATTACCAGCGTGGTGGTGGTCTTTATCACCCAGTATTATACCGAAGCCAGGTTCAGGCCGGTCAAGTCCATCGTTGAAGCCTCCAAGACCGGCCCGGCGACCAATATCGTCACCGGCACCGCCGTCGGCTTTGAGACCACGCTGGCTACGGCCGTGGTCATCGGACTGGCCCTGCTGCTTTCCTACTGGATGGGGACGATGACCGGACTGCCCGGTGCCGGCGCCTTCGGTACGGCGGTGGCGACTATGGGCATGCTGATGACCTGCCCCTTCATCCTCTCCGAAGATACCTTCGGTCCCATTACCGATAACGCCAACGGCATTAACGAGATGGCCGGGGCTGGAGAAAAGATACGCCGTATCACCGACCGCCTTGATGCCGTGGGCAATACCACCAAGGCGCTGACCAAGGGCTACGCCATGGTCTCGGCGGGGCTGGCTGCCTTCCTCCTCTTTCAGGCATACCTGGATAGAGTCGCCTTCCTCCGCGGTGTGGATACCTTCAGCGATGTCAACCTGGCTAGGGTGGAGGTTTTCGTTGGCGCCCTTCTGGCGGTGATGCTGGTCTTTCTCTTCAGCTCCTTGGCAATACGGGCGGTGAGCACTACCGCCAGCAAGATTATTGCCGAGGTGCGCCGCCAGTTCCGCGAGTTCCCCGGGATTCTTACCGGCAAGACTCGCCCCGATTATGCCCGTGCCGTTGATATTACCGCCCGGGCTTCGCTTAGGGGGATGATTCTCCCCGGGCTACTGCCGGTGGTGGCTCCGGTGGTTATTGGCCTTGTCTTTAAGCCCTTCGCCAATTACGACTCGGCGATGGTGGTCGCCGCCCTGCTCATGGTGGGCACCATCGCTGGCATTATGATGGCTTCGTTTATGAATAATGGCGGCGGCGCCTGGGATAACGCCAAGAAGTTTATCGAGGACGGTCAGCTCAAGGACGAGAAGGGCAAAACAATCGGCAAGGGTTCGGCGACTCACGCCGCGGCTGTGGTCGGCGATACCGTGGGCGACCCCTTTAAGGATACCGCCGGACCTTCCCTGCACGTTCTGGTCAAGCTACTTAGCACCATCACTCTGGTGATGTGCCCCCTGTTTATCTAGGGATAAATCGCCAAACTCTGTAATCCGGTAGTTTCGGGCAGGCCGAGCATCAGGTTCATGTTCTGGACGGCTTGGCCCACGGCTCCTTTAATCAGGTTATCAATGCAGCTGATAACGATGAGCCTCGCCGCCCGCTGGTCAATGGTGGGGTAGACCAGGCAAAAATTGCTCCCCGAGGTGTGCTTGGTATGGGGTGGGGAGCTGGCTACGCGGACAAAGGGCTCGTCTTTGTAGAAGTCCCGGTAAAGCTCTCTTAGCTCTTTTTCTCCCTTTTTGCCCGAGGCCAGCGGAGCATAGCAGGTGGTTAAGATTCCTCTGGTCATGGGCACCAGGTGGGGGACAAAGCTAACCGCCAGCGATTTTTGTCCCGAAAGCTGCTTTAGCTCCTGGACGATTTCGGGCAGATGGCGGTGCCCCTCAAGGGCATAGGCGGTTGTATCTTCGTTGGCTTCGGAGAAGTGGGTGGGCAGGTTTAATGTTCTGCCGGCACCGGAGACGCCGGACTTACTGTCAATAATTATTTCGGGCTTGATTAGCTCTGCCTTTAGCGCCGGGGCTAAAGCCAGGATAGCCCCGGTGGGATAGCAGCCGGGG
>CAZQXA010000094.1:0-4874 GCA_964597155.1 uncultured Dehalococcoidales bacterium | reverse complement strand
GCAACATGTACCTTGAGGTGGGCTGGATATGGGAGATGCCCACCCCCAACCCCCATGTCCACGAGCATTCCCATAACTTTGATGAGATTGTCCTGCACATCGGCTCCGACCCCGATAACCCCGAAGACCTTGGCGGCGAGATAGAGTTTGTGGTGGAGGGCCAACCACTGGTTTTTAATAAAACCTCAGCACTCTTTGTGCCCGCAGGAACCAAACACGGCCCGCTTACCTGGAAGAAATTCGTCAGGCCTCATCTGGAAATGGCGATAATGATTGGCACCGGCTCTTATAAAGAGGGATGGCCGGAAGGGGTCAGCGGACCGAAATAGGCCTTGAAGCTCAAGCTAAATAAAAAAGTCAGGAGGAAGTCATGGACCTGAAACTAAAGGGCAAGGTAGCCCTGGTTACCGGGACAGCAAGTCAGATTGGTTACGGCAAAGCCATTGCCCTGACTCTAGCCCAGGAAGGGTGCGACCTGATTTCAGCCGATATCGACCTGGAGGGAGCCAAAAAAACGGCGGCTGAAATAGAAAAACTGGGTCGTAAAGCGATGGCGGTTAAAGTGGATGTCGCCAACCGCAGCGATGTGGATAATATGGTCAAAGCGGTGATAGCTGAAATGGGCCGCATCGACATACTGATTAACAATGCCGGTACCAGCAGCGTGGTACAACCCTTTATGCAGATGACCAAAGCCGACTGGGACCTGGATATAGGTGTTAACCTCTACGGGCAGATGAATATGGCCCAGGCAATTGTCCCCCATATGGCATCCAGGAAATACGGAAGGATTGTCAATTGCTCCGGAGGACAGGGGCTACCCGGTATTGCCGTCTATGGTGCGGCTAAAGGCGGGGTGGAACAGTTTACCCATGCCCTAGCCCTGGAGGTGGCGCCCATGGGGATAATCGTGAACGCGGTACTGCCCGGGCTGGGCAAAACAGGCTTGGTAGGCACCGCTCCCAAGGAGATGTTGGAATCTTTCAAGCAAATGTCGGCCTTAAAGAGGCTGTGCACTCCCCAGGATGTTGCTACAGTGACCGCCTTTTTAGCCTCGGATGTCTGTAGCTATATGGTCGGGCAGGTTGTTAAACTACAGACCTTTTGATTATTCAAGGATTTTTTGTATGGGTGTGTGAAAAGGCCTTAAGGGGGAGCCTCCGGAGACCTTGAGGGCTTCCCCGGTGATATAGGCGGAAAGCTCTGATGCCAGGAACAAGGCGGCGCCGGCGACATCCTCGGGAGTACCCACCCTCTGCAGGGGTATGTCTCCCCTGCCCAGCTCTTCAAAAAAACCGTCCTTCTCTTTATCGCTCATTTTGCCTATCATCGGCTCGTAGAAATCGGTGCGGATGGGGCCGGGCAGAAGAACGTTGACGCAGATATTAAAAGGGGCCAGCGTGTGCGCCAAGTCCAGGGTGAAGCCGATGATGCCCATCTTGGCCGTGTGGTAGTGGATGGCGTGGGCGGGGGGATTAATGGCCGCCGCCGAGGAGAGGTTGATAATCTTGCCGTATCTCCTTTTCTTCATATGGGGCACCACTGCCTGGCTGAATAAAAAGACGCTCTTTAAGTTCAGTTTGAGCACCTTGTCCCAGTCGGCTTCGGGCATATCTTCAATCGGTTTCGGTGCCACGGCCATGCCACCGGCATTATTAACCAGGATATCAATTTTGCCGAAGTTAGCCATAACCTTAGCCACCGTATCACCGACCTGCTGGCGGTTGGTGACATCGCAGGTAAGGGCTAACCCCTCCCCTCCCCTCCTGGTAATCTCAGCCAGGGTGTCTTTGGCATCCTTGGGGCTGATATCGGCGATAGCTGCTACGCAACCTTCCCCGGCAAATTTAAGGGCGATGGCTCTGCCGATTCCCTTGGCACCCCCGGTTATAATAGCTACCCTACCGGCAAGCAACATTTTTCTCCTTTCGAAGCACGAGTCTTAAAAGCAACGGTTTTATAAATAGTAAGGTTAATTATTTACAAATGCAATACCCGGAGCTTTGACAACCGCCGAGCTGGGTGTATATTATAGATAACCAAAATCAAGGAGACGGATTATGTCAAGAGGTTTCATGGGCAAGATGCTGTGGGTTGACCTTTCCCGAAAAAAGCTTGGGGATGAGGCGCTCGACGAAAAGCTGGGCCGCCAGTTCATCGGGGGCTACGGGCTGGGCGCCCACATCCTCTTCAGCCGCCAGAAGGCTGGCGTCGACCCTCTGGGGCCAAATAATATCCTCGGTTTTACCACGGGCATACTTACCGGCACCCCGGCCATCTCGTCCTCAAGGTACATCGTGGTGGGGAAGTCGCCACTCACCACGGGCTGGGGTGATGCCAACTCCGGCGGTAATTTTGGTCCCGGCCTCAAATTCGCCGGTTACGATGCCGTCTTCTTTACCGGAATATCGGCCAAGCCGGTCTACCTTTTCATTAATAACGGCCAAGCTGAACTTCGAGACGCCGCCCATCTCTGGGGTAAGGACACCTTCCAGACCGAGGACATACTCAGAGCCGAACTGGGCAATGACGTTGAGGTCGCCTGCATTGGCCCTGCCGGTGAGAAGGTCGCCCGCATCGCCGCGGTAATGAACAACAAGGGCCGAGCCGCCGGGCGCTCAGGTTTAGGGGCGGTGATGGGCTCAAAAAAGCTCAAGGCAATAGCGGTGAAGGGCAAGATGAAAATTCCTCTGGCCGATGAAACCAGGGCTAACAACTTAAGGCAAAAATGCCTGCGTGAACTTACCGGGCATATTGAGATGCTGAGGGACAACGGCACGCCGGGTATCTTTATTGATTGCGCCGAAAGCGGCGATACCCCGACCAAAAACTGGTCGGGCACAGCCACTATTGACTTCCTGGATTACAAAGACATCTCCGCCGAGCCGGTTATTGAGCGCCAGGAGAAGAGATATGCCTGCTATCGCTGCCCCATCGGCTGCGGCGGACATATGAAGGCGGGGATGGGAGAGTATAAATATGAAGCCGGCGCCCACAAACCAGAGTATGAAACGCTGGGTATGTTTGGCGCCGACTGCCTTAACAGCAACCTGGAATCGATAATTATGGCCAACGATATCTGCAATCGCTACGGCGTCGATACCATCTCCGCCGGGGCGACAATGGCCTTCACCATTGAATGCTACGAGAGAGGGCTTATCACCAAAGCTGACACCGATGGCATTGAGATGACCTGGGGTAACCACAAGTCCATCGTGGCCATGACTGAAAAAATGGTGAGGAGGGAAGGTTTTGGTGATGTCTTAGCCGATGGGGTAAGGGTAGCCGCCGAGAGAATCGGCAAGGGCGCCAGCCGATACGCCATGCATATTCAGGGTCAGGAAGTGCCGGCGCACGACCCCAAGTTCGGCTATCACTGGGCAACCACCTACCGCATGGACGCCACTCCCGCCCGCCATACCCAGGGTCCGGGGATGCCGATGCCAGGACTGGACCTGCCCAAGCACGACCCAAAAGCCTTCAGCGGGCGGGCTGAAGCCCACAAGCTGGGCAGCGACTTCAGCCACGTGGTGAGCTGCACCGGCACCTGCATCTTCGGCTTCTGGGCTCTGCCCAACGTTGAACCCTTCCTTGAGTTTTTAAATGCCGTCTCCGGCTGGGACTTTACTGTTGGCGAGCTGTTCAAGACCGGGGAAAGAATTGCCAACATCCGGCAGGCTTTTAATATTCGTGAGGGCTTGAACTCACTGCAGTTCAAAGCCCCAGGCAGGGTATACGGCAACCCGCCACCAGAGAGAGGTCCCCTGGCCGGAATAACCGTTGATGAGGAAACCCTTTTCACCGAGTACCTTACCGCCATGGACTGGGACACCAAGACAGCCAAGCCGAGTAAAAAGAAACTGCTGGAACTGGGATTGGATGAAGTGGCTCGAGAACTCTGGCCCTAAATTTTTTAATGTGCCAACTTTTAAGACCAGCGAACAATAGCGTCACTCACCCGGCAGACCCGCACCATTGGGCGCACGTCATGTACCCGCACGATGTCAGCTCCCTTGGCAATGCCGATGGCTATAGCGGCGGCGGTACCTTCCAGGCGCTCGCCAGCGGGTAGGTCCAGCACCTTGCCAATGAAAGACTTGCGGGATGGGCCAATCAGGATAGGCCTTTTCAAGCTTTGCAGTTGTTCCAGCCGGCGAATTATCTCCAGCTCCTGTCGCCAGGTCTTGCCAAAGCCGATGCCGGGGTCAACAATGATGTTCTCCCTTGGTACCCCCAGTTTTAATGCCAGCTCCAGGCTGTTTTTAAGTGAGGAGGTTACCTCAGTCATCAGGTCATCATAATAGGCGATATCACGCCCAATTCCAGCGTCATAGCCTCCCTTGTCCCGCTGGTTACTCATCAGAATAAGAGGAACTCCACATTTAGCGGCTAGTTCAGCCAGCCGCTGGTCATGCTTCAAGCCCCACTGGTCATTTATCATGGCGGCGCCAGCCTTTAGTGCCTGCTCGGCCACCTCCGACTTATAAGTGTCCACACTTAAGGGAATGGTTATTTCAGCGGCCAGCCGTTCTATGACCGGGACTACCCGTCTGATTTCCTCATCAACCGGGACTGGCGATGAACCAGGGCGGGTGGATTCACCGCCAATGTCAAGAATATCAGCCCCTTCACCGACAAAGCGCTGCCCCTGGGCTAAGGCGGCTTCAGGGTCGGTAATTCCGTCGCCGGAGAAGGAATCTGGGGATAGGTTGATTATCCCCATAACATAGGTCCGTTCTCCCCAACGAAATTCGGTATTCCCGCACCTGGTAGTGCCCAGCTGATTCATAGCCAGTACCTTTTTCTCCTGTTAGCCTAACGTAAGCCGCTTTTGCAATATCAGTTTATCATCGCCCGGGGCATAGAAGTCGGGG
>CAZQXA010000093.1:0-4987 GCA_964597155.1 uncultured Dehalococcoidales bacterium | reverse complement strand
GGGTGAGGTTGATAAAAAATAACTACGATATTAAAGATGCCTCTCTGGCTGAAGAGGGCAAAAAAAGAATTGAATGGGCTTACCGCCAGATGCCGGTTATAAAATTAATCAGGGAGAGGTTGGCCAAAGAGAAGCCCTTAAAGGGCATCCGCATCTCCGGTTGCCTCCACATTACCACCGAGACGGCAAACCTGGCGCTAACCCTGAAGGATGGCGGGGCTAGCGTCATTCTGTGCGCCTCCAACCCCTTGAGCACCCAGGATGATGTCGCCGCCGCCCTGGTGGAATACGGCATTCCGGTTAACGCCATCAAGGGGGAGGACGAAAAAACATACTACAAGCACATCAATACCGCCCTGGACAATAAGCCCCAGCTCACCGTGGATGATGGCGCCGACCTGGTCACCACCCTCCACAGCAAACGAGCTGACCTCATCAGCGGTGTCATCGGCGGCACCGAGGAGACCACCACCGGCGTTATCCGCCTGCGCAGTCTGGAGAAAGCGGGCGGGCTAAAATACCCCATAATCGCCGTAAACGATGCCCAGACCAAGTACCTCTTTGATAACCGCTACGGCACCGGCCAGAGCACCATTGACGGCATCACCCGGGCGACCAATATCCTCTGGGCCGGCAAGAAAGTGGTCGTTTGCGGCTACGGCTGGTGCGGGCACGGCATCGCCCTCAGGGCCAAGGGGCTGGGCTCCCAGGTGATTGTCACCGAGGTCGAGCCGGTGCGCGCCCTGGAGGCGGTTATGGACGGCTACCAGGTCATGCCGCTAATCGAAGCCGCCAGGGTAGGCGATATCTTCATTACTGTTAGCGGCGATAAAAATGTAATTGATGAAGCCCACCTCAAGGCGATGAAGGATGGCGCTATCCTGGCCAATAGCGGGCACTTCAACGTGGAGATAAACATACCGGCTCTGGAAACCTTGAGTCGCGGTAAGCGCCGCCTAAGACCCTTCGTTGATGAGTACACCTTAAAGGAGGGCCGCCGACTTTACCTGCTGGGGGAGGGGAGGCTAATCAACCTGGCGGCGGCTGAGGGGCACCCGGCCAGCGTTATGGATATGAGCTTTGCCAACCAGGCTCTGTGCCTGGAGTATATGGTCAAAAACAGGAGGAAACTTGAAACCAGGGTTCACCCCGTGCCTGAAGAAATAGATAAAGAGGTAGCCCGCTTAAAGCTAAACTCCATGGGGATTAACATTGATAGCCTAACTCCACAGCAGAAGCAATACCTGACCAGCTGGCAAGAAGGGACCTAGAAAAGGAGAGAGATGCCAAGCAGCTTTAGCAGTTCGCCCAACTATATGCTCACCTCAGAATCGGTTACCGAAGGGCACCCGGATAAGCTGTGCGACCAGATATCGGACGCCATACTGGACACCATTCTAGCGCAAGACCCCTACGCCCGGGTAGCCTGCGAGACAGCGGTAACCAATGGCTTGATAATCGTCCTCGGCGAGATTACCACCAAATGCTATGTTGAGATTCCCCAAATAGTGCGGGAGGTAGTCCATGATGCCGGCTACACCCACCCCGAATACGGCTTTGATTATCAGTCCTGCGGAATAATGGTCTCCATAAAGGAGCAGTCCCCCGATATTGCCGGGGGGGTGGGAAAGTCAAAGGAGGTAAAGGAAGGTTCCACTGACGAGCTAGACAGGATTGGTGCCGGCGACCAGGGAATGATGGTCGGCTTTGCCTGCAGTGAAACACCAGAGCTTATGCCGCTACCTATCTCTCTAGCCCATAAGTTATGTCGGCGCTTAGCTCAGGTTCGGAAAGATGGCACTCTTCCCTACCTCCGCCCCGACGGCAAATCACAGGTAACCGTAGAGTACGCTAACGGCACCCCCCGGCGCCTGGACAGCATAGTAATCGGCGCCCAGCACAACCCCGATGTCAGCCAGCCCCAGATTGAAAAGGACATCATAAAACAGGTAATCAAGGAGGTCATCCCGGCAAAACTAATAGATGACAAGACTAAATATTATGTCAACTCCACCGGTCGCTTCGTTATTGGAGGCCCGGTATCCGATACCGGATTTTCTGGCCGCAAGCTCCTGGTTGATACCTACGGCGGTATCGCCCGGCACGGCGGCGGCAGCTTCTCCGGCAAAGACCCGACCAAGGTCGACCGCTCGGCGGCTTACATGGCGCGCTACATAACCAAAAATATCGTCGCCGCCGGTCTGGCGGAGCGGCTGGAAATCCAGATTTCGTATTCTATCGGCGTTGCCCGCCCCCTCTCCGTCTCTATTGAGACCTTCGGCACGGCTAAGGTCAGCCACGATACCATACTCAATCTGGTAGATAAGCACTTTGACCTCAGACCGGAAGCCATTATCCGCACCCTCAACCTACGCCGTCCCATCTACCGGCAGACCGCCTGCTACGGTCACTTTGGCCGTGAAGATATAGACCTCCCCTGGGAAAAGACGGACAAGGCGGAGATACTGAGGAAAGAGGCAGGCCTATGAAAAAATTACAGTTCTCCTGATGTCGTTTTTTGGCTTACTGACGGTGATTTCTGGCATTACCGGCTCAATTCTCGTACGCCAAGGTCTGCCCATACCTCACACCGTGATATCAAGTATATTTGCCATCCTCTGTCTTACTCATATACTTTTAAACCGCCGGGCTATTGCCAGATATATTAAAGGTGGCAAATAGAATTTGACTTAAACCATAGCGACGGGGTAAGATTTGCCCAAATGGCAGTGTACGATTTAACTCTAAGGAGGTAATAAAGATGGGGAGAACTAAGGGTATCAAATGGCTAGTCGTGGCCCTGGTTACCCTGGCCATGCTCATGGGGAGCGGATGCAACGTCAACACAGCACCGATTATCTACAGCCTCACCCCCAGCGTCACCAGCCTGGGGCCTGGCGATAGCTGCACCATAGGCTGTAGTGCCAGCGACCCCAACGGCGATACCCTTAGCTATGGCTGGTCGGTCAGTGGTGGTGCTATAAGCGGAACGGGGAGCACGGTTACCTGGACAGCGCCGACAACCGAGGGAGTCTATACCATCAGCGTGACCGTAAGCGACGGCAGAGGCGGGGAAGACAGCGAGAGCTGCATTGTTAGTACCATCAATGCGCCGCCGTCTATCACCAGCCTCACCCCAAGCGCCACCAGCGTGTTGCCCGAGGATAGCTGCACCATAGGCTGCATTGCCACCGACCCCGGCGGCGATACCCTTAGCTATAGCTGGTCAGCCAGCGGGGGCACCATAACCGGAACCGGCAGCACGGTTACCTGGACAGCACCGGCAGCTGAGGGAATCTATACCATCAGTGTGACCGTAAGCGATGGCAAGGGCGGGGAAGACAGCGCCAGCTGCACCATCACCGTCGAAATGATACTCGGCTCCATCAACATCAATTCCGACCCCGAGGGAGCCAAAATCTACCTCGATGGGGTCTATACGGGGAATGTAACCCCCTATGTTATAACCCATGTAGCCCCCGGCCCCCACACTATTGAGCTTTCGTATCCTCTTTACAATAATGTAGATGAGCAGGTAACGGTCACTTCCGATGAGACCGCCTATATCAACTGGCCGCTCACCCCGGCAACAATAGAGGATATAACCATACAGCTTGGCGATGCCAACGGTGAAGATAGCCTGGTAAGACAGGACCAGGCGAACACAAACTACGGAAATGAGCCTTACCTGGTCGCTGGTTCCAATGCTGCCGGACTCAGCCGGGCATTCCTGCGATTTGACCTCTCTGAACTTCCCGAAGGTGCCGTAATAACCAATGCCACGCTGGCATTACTCTACAATAACACTGACCCAACAGCGTCAGCCTACATTGGAGCTTACCAAGTGCTGAACTCCTGGAATGAAGCTACTATAACCTGGAATAGCCAGCCTACCGCGTCAACAGTAATGGCCGCTTTCTATAATTTTCCGGCTTCTCTACCCAGCAGTTTTATCTACTGGGAGATTACTGACATGGTTCAGGGCTGGTGTGACGGCAGCATAACAAATTACGGCGTAATGCTGGGAGCTACCAATGAAAGCGGGCAGGAGGCCTGGAAATTCTTCTACTCTTCCGAGAATCTCCCTCAAAGTACGCATCCCCAACTACTGATTACCTATTACGACCCGACCCCTTAAGAAAGCAGCCAATAAAGTAAATTTAAGATGGATAGTCCAATTAAATTCGGCACCGATGGCTGGCGGGGGATTATCGCCCAGGACTTCACCTTTGACAACGTGCGGGCTTGCGCTCAAGGGGTGGCTAGTTACCTTAAAGGGGAGAGACTGGCCAACAACGGGCTGGTTATCGGCTACGACAATCGTTTTGCTTCCGAGGACTTTGCTCAAGCTGCCGCCGAGGTAGCTGTGGCCAACGGCATAAAGGTATACCTCTGCCCCAGGGCAGCGCCAACGCCGGTGATAAGCTATGCCACCATAGCCAAAAAGGCGGGCGGGGCTATCATCATCACCGCCAGCCACAACCCGGCTATCTGGAACGGCTTCAAGTTTAAGACCAAGGACGGTGCCAGCGCTCCCCCCGAGGTTACCGCCCAGATAGAAAAGCACCTCTCCCATGCCCTGAGCACAGGCAAAATAAAGCGGGTGCCCCTGGATAAGGCGCTGGACGAAGGCACAGTGCAATACCTCGACCCGGCTCCAATCTATGCCAGGCAGATAGCCAGGCTCATTGACCTAGAACAGTTGCGCCGAGCTAAGCTCAAGGTGGTCTTTGACCCCATGTACGGGGCTGGCGCCGGCTATCTCAATCTGCTCCTGGGGGGAGGGACTATCCAGCTGGTGGAGATAAACGGTGAGCGCAACCCCCTCTTCCCTGGAATACAGCCCGAGCCGATTGCGGCTAACCTGGCCAAGCTCTCATCTTTGGTCAAAAAAGACAGGGCAAATGTTGGCCTGGCTACTGACGGCGACGGCGACCGCCTCGGCATCGTTAGCGAGAAAGGGGAATTCCTCACCCAGCTCCAGGTC
>CAZQXA010000092.1:0-5001 GCA_964597155.1 uncultured Dehalococcoidales bacterium | reverse complement strand
GCCCTCGGAGGCGGTGCCCCTAATCTCCCTCCTCTTTTGTGGGTGCTTAAGAGGGGTGTTAACCCCTATAGGGCGGGAGGGTGGGAAGACAGACACGGGTAAAAAACGGGGCTGGGTAGGGGAAAAAGACATTGGTCAACGGCTATCCCGAAGGTGGTTTCGAGCCTGTTTTATTGCCATCCCTTGACCGTAGTCCAGGATATTGCTACACTTCAGGTTGATAATACCTAGAGGAGAGAGTGATGAAGTTTAAGAATATACTGGTGGAGAAGAAAGAAGGGGCGGCTAAGCTCGTTATTAACCGCCCGCCGTTAAATATCCTGGATATTGATACCCTGGAGGAGATGAACCAGGCCCTGGCCGACCTTAGGACGGATGATGAGGTGAAGGTGGTGGTGATTACCGGGGCTGGTGATAGGGCCTTCTCCGCTGGGGTGGCGGTTGGTGACCATCTGGGCGAGAAGTTACCCAAGATGGTTGAGGTATTCCATAAATTATTTGTATCATTAATAGAAGTGGATAAGCCCACTATTGCCGTCGTCAATGGTGTTGCCCTGGGCGGGGGCTGCGAGATAGTGGCTGGCTGCGATATGGCTATCGCCTCGGAAAAGGCACAGCTGGGGCAGCCGGAGGTTAAGCTGGGGGTATATCCTCCCCCGGCCTCTGTCCTCTTCCCCAGGCTTATCGGCCGGAAAAAGGCCTTTGAGCTTATTCTCTCCGGCGATAGTATCAGCGCCAGAGAGGCGGAGAGGATTGGGCTGATAAACAAGGCTGTCCCTGAAGGGGAGTTTGAGAAGGCGACCGACGAATTTATCAGGCGGTTTACGGCTAATAGCGGGCTAACCCTGACCCAGACCAGGCAGGCTCTTTATCGTAATTTTGACCTGGAGTTCCATCAGGCTCTGGAAGTCACCGGGGCTGATGCTACTCTGGTGATGAGCGGGGAGAACAGCGTTGAGGGGCTGACTGCCTTTATGGAGAAGAGGAAGCCGGTCTGGATAAGATAGTCTTTTATGAAGGGAGACTTTAAATGAAAGTTTTAACCACTGCCCAGATGCGCCAGTTGGAGGAGAGCTGTGCCGAGGCGGGTTTGACCACAGAGATGCTTATGGAAAATGCCGGTAAGGCGGTAGCCGCCGAGGTCAAACGAATCCTGGGTGACGTCAGCCAAAAGCAGATTCTATTTCTAATCGGCCCCGGCAACAACGGCGGGGATGGGCTGGTTGCCGCCCGCTATCTTCATGATTTGGGAGCCAAGGTCACCGTCCATCTTTTTGGTGATAGACCAGCCAAGGACCCGCAGTTCAAGCCGATTCGGGACCGCCGCCTCACTCGCGTTGAGGCGCCCAAAGATGACAACCTGGACACGCTTACCGGGCTTCTGAACTCGGTGGATGCGGTTGTTGATGCTATATTTGGCACCGGCATTGCCAGTGCCGGTAAAACCCGCCCCTTCGGCGGTCTGCTGGTGATGATATTGGACAAGGTAAAGCGGGCCAAAAAGAGGCGCCCGGGGCTTAAGCTCATTGCCCTGGATTTGCCCTCGGGGCTCAATGCTGATACCGGGGAGGTAGACCCTGCCTGTCTGCAGGTTGATAACACCATAACCCTGGCTTTTCCCAAGCCGGGCTTGTTCAAATTCCCCGGGGTAGAAAAAGTGGGCGAATTAACCGTGGTTGATATTGGCATGCCCGGATATACTGAAGAAGAAGGAAAGGAAGAGGGGATCGGAGCCGGTGCTGGGGCCAGAGCCGAGGCTGGTGCCGATTATATTGGCGATGAGTGGGCTAGGGCGCTTCTTCCCCAGCGTCCCCCTCTGGCTAATAAAGGCAGCTTTGGCCGGGTTCTGGTGGTGGCTGGCTCCATAAATTACATCGGTGCTGCCTATCTAGCCTGCAGCGGTGCTCTGCGAGTCGGGGCAGGTGTGGTAACATTGGCCACAACCGGCAGGCTCCAGTCTATCCTGGCTTCAAAACTGACCGAGGTAACCTATCTCCCCTTACCTGAATCCCGCCCTGGCATCCTTTCCCTGGAAGCCGCCAGGGTGATATTCCGGCAATTGGGCCAGTATTATAATGTTCTGCTTCTGGGCTGCGGGATGGGCCAGAGCGAAGCGGCAACCAGGCTCATCAGGACTATCCTTCTGGCTAAGGTTAAGCCGCCGTTGCCCTCTCTGGTCATTGATGCCGATGCCCTGAATATCCTAGCGATTACTCCGGGGTGGTGGCAAAGGCTTGCCCAGGATGCCATACTCACCCCTCACCCCGGGGAATTGGCCAGAATGCTAGGGATAACAACCGACGAGGTGCAGAAAGACCGGTTAAGCATTGCCAAAAGAGTGGCTGCGGAGTGGAAAAAGACCATTGTCCTTAAAGGGGCCTATACCGTTGTTGCCGCGCCAGACGGTAGGACCCAGGTTAGCAGTATCGCCAATCCCGGGCTGGCATCAGCCGGCACCGGCGATGTATTGGCCGGGGCTATAGCCGGGCTGCTGGCGCAGGGGCTATCGCTTTTTGATGCCGCCGCCTGTGGGGTATACCTCCATGGTATGGCTGGCGAAATGGTTAGAGAAAGGCTGGGCGATGCCGGCATGATTGCCTCTGACCTGCTGGTGGCATTGCCTCAGGTTATTAAGCGATTGAAGGAGAGCGGATAAAAGGCCATGCTATTAGCTGTTGATATCGGTAATACCAGCACTACCCTCGGCGTCTTTGACGGGGAGAAGCTTCGTGCCACCTGGCATGTGGCTACTGGCGTCCATCGCATGGCCGATGAGTATGCCGCTTTACTGCTCGACCTGCTGCACCAGCAGGGGCTGGATACCCCTGATATTAAGGCGGTAGCCTTATGCAGCGTTGTCCCGCCTTTGATATCCACCTTTAGTGAGCTATCTCAGCGCTATTTTCATGTCTCGCCGATGGTGGTTGGGGCTGGGGTCAAGACCGGGGTGCGCATCCGGATGGATAACCCCAGGGAGGTGGGTGCCGACCGCATCGCTGATGCCGCTGCCGCCCAGCATCTCTATGGCGGCCCGGTAATCATTATTGACCTGGGCACGGCCACTACCTTTGGCATTATCTCTGAAGAGGGCGACTACATCGGCGGTGTTATCGCCACCGGCATCGCCACCGCGGCTGAGGCGCTTTTCACCCGGACGGCGCAGTTGCCCCGGGTGGAGCTAGCCCACCCCAAGCATGTGATTGGGACCAACACGGTGTCGGCTATACAGTCGGGGATTATCTATGGCTATGCCTCCCTCGTTGAGGGGATGCTGGACCGCATTCAAAAGGAGCTGGGAGGAAAGGCTAAGGTGGTGGCTACCGGAGGCTACGCTGAACTCATAGCTGGGGTAACAAAGGCAATTGATGTGGTCAACCCCGACCTGACATTAATCGGGCTGAGGCTTGTCTACGAGATGAATAAGGGTTAGAGGGCGTTTATTTACCCACCCTGACCCACCCTATAGAGGTTAGACCTCTATAGACTCCTTTTTATGGGGATGGGGTAGGAGAGTTAAAGAGGTGAAACCTTTAGGGCGGGTGGGTTGGGGAAAAAGACACTTAATAATGGGGTGGGGTTGTTAGATTCTAATAAAGGGAAAAATAGTGTTAGCCAATAAAACTATTGTCTTAGGCGTAACCGGCAGTATAGCCGCCTATAAGGCGGCTGATATCGCCAGCCGCCTGACCAAGGCTGGGGCTAAGGTTGAGGTGGTGATGACTGTGGCCGCCACCCGCTTTATCTCCCCGCTTGCCCTTCGCGCCATCACCGGCCGAGCGGTGGTAACCGATATGTTTGACCTGGCCTCTCAATACACCATTGAGCATATCGCCCTGGCTGAGGCGGCTGATGTGGTGGTTATTGCCCCGGCTACGGCCTCCCTCATCGCCAGAGTGGCCGCTGGAATTGCCGATGATGTGCCTAGCCTAATCGTGCTGGCAACCAAAGCCCCGATTATCCTGGCGCCGGCGATGAATGTCAACATGTTTTCTAGTCCTATAACGCAGGAGAACCTGGCTAAACTCAAAGCCAGGGGCTTTACCATTGTTGACCCTGCGCTGGGGCGGTTAGCCTCGGGCCGGGTGGGTATGGGGCGTCTGGCTGATATTGACAAGATTATGGGCACCATCCAGCAGGTATTGGGCAGAAGCGGAGACCTGGCCGGTAAAAAGCTGGTGGTTACCGCTGGCGGCACCCAGGAGCCCATTGACCCGGCGCGCCACATCGGCAACCCTTCCTCGGGCAAGATGGGCTATGCCCTGGCTTCAGCCGCCCGGGATAGAGGGGCTGAAGTTACCTTGATTACCGCCCCCGCCTCCCTTCTCCCGCCAGCAGGGGTAGAGGTTGTGCCGGTGAGAACCGCCATTGAAATGAAGCAGGCGGTGGCTAAGGCGGTGAAAGGAGCCGATGCCCTGATTATGGCGGCGGCGGTGGCTGACTACCAGCCCAAGACCGTAGCCAAGACCAAGATTAAGAAAGATACGCCCAGTCTGACCCTGGAGCTGGTGAGGACGCCCGATATTCTGGCCGAGGTCAAGGGTGATTTTATCCGGGTTGGCTTTGCCGCCGAGAGCGATGACTTGGTGGTTAACGCCAAGAAGAAGCTGGAGAAGAAACAGCTTGACATAATAGTTGCCAATGATATTACCGATAAGAAAAGCGGCTTCGGCGTTGATACCAACAAAGTAACCCTGATTGATAAAAAGGGCAAAGTAGAAAAACTACCTCTTTTGAGCAAGAGAGAGGTGGCTGATAAGATTCTGGATAGGGTGGTGGGGGTGTTGGGGAAGAAGAAGTAAAAGGGTTATGCGGTAACCAACCCTCATTCCACTAAAGAAGAAGAGTCAGAGAGAGGCTTGCGCCTCTCTCATAAAATCCCTATAGAGGTAGTTATGCCACAAGCACCAAAATATGAAATGCCCAAAGCCTATGAGCCGGGAGAGGTTGAGCAGAAGTGGTATAGGTTCTGGCTGGACAAGGGCTACTTTACCCCCAGGGTAG
>CAZQXA010000091.1:0-5020 GCA_964597155.1 uncultured Dehalococcoidales bacterium | reverse complement strand
TGCCCGTTCTATGCTGCGAGGCGCTTGAAGGTCGAAGACAATTATCGGCAGCCTGTTTTCCAGGCAGAGGGAGAGGGCAGTGGCATCCATTACTTCCAGGCGCATGTTCAGCACCTCAAAGTGGGTCAGTTTGTCAAACCTCTTGGCCTTGGGGTCTAAGAGGGGGTCGGCGCTGTAGATGCCGTCAACGTTGTTCTTGGTCATAAGCAGGACCTCGGACTCAGTCTCTACGGCTCGTAGGGCGGCGGCGGTATCGGTGGTCATATAGGGGTTGCCGGTGCCGGCGGCGAAGATAACCACTCTGCCTTTCTCCAGGTGCCGGATAGCGCGGCGCCTGATGTAAGGCTCAGCCACCTGTTGGATGCTTATGGCTGTCTGGATTCGGGTAACCACCCCTTCTTTCTCTAAGACGTCCTGGAGGGCGAGGGCATTTATTACTGTAGCCAGCATACCGGCGTAGTCAGCGGTGACCCTGTCCATTCCCTCATCTTCAGCCTTGGCTCCCCGCCAGATGTTGCCGCCGCCAACCACAATGCTTACGCCCACACCCATTTCTATCACCTGCTTAATCTGCCGGGCTATCTTGAGCAGGGTTTTGCTGTCAATGCCAAAAGAAGTGCCGCCACTGAAGGCTTCGCCACTGAGTTTTAGCAGAACACGCTTATATTTGGCGGCACCCATTTTCCCTATTCCTTCTCGCCTAGTTCGAATCGGGCAAATCGGCTTACCTTGATGTTTTCTCCTACCTTGGCGATAGTTTCGGTAATAATATCCTGGACCGACTTTTCCTGGTCCTTGATGTAGGGCTGAAGGAGCAGGCAGGCGGTTTGAAGCTCGGAATCGCTTACCGCGGTGGCTTCTTCTTTTGAGATGAACTGGGGCTGCATGGCGGCTACCTGCATTGCCAGATTGTGAGCCAGCTCCTTGAACTCATCGGTGCGGGCGGCAAAATCGGTTTCACAGTTTAGTTCAACCATGGCGCCCACCCGCCCCCCGGTGTGGATATAGGCTTCAACCAGCCCCTGGCTGGTAGCGCGTTTTTCCTTCTCTTTTGCCTTGAGCAGCCCTTGTTTTTTGAGGAACTGGAGCGCCTTCTCTCTGTTTCCCTGGGATTCAATAAGAGCCTGCCGGCACTGCATGATGCCGGCTCCAGACTCTTCTCTTAATCCTTTTACCTTGTCTAGGGGGATTTTCAAGCTTCCTCTCCTTTAGCCTCATCGTCGGGGGAGAAAATAAGCGGTTCGCTGGTTTTCATGCTCTCCGCCGGCGTCGCCTCCTTGCCGGCCTCGGCTAGAGCTGCCTCCTCGCCGGTCTTACCCTCGATAACGGCATCGGCAATCTTGCTGCATATCAGTTTGATGGCTCTGATGGCATCGTCGTTGGCGGGAATGGGGTAGTCTATATAGTCGGGGTTGCAGTTGGTATCAACTGTAGCCACTACCGGTATTCCCACCCGCTTGGCTTCGGCTATGGCAATTCTTTCTTTTATGGGGTCAATAATGAACAGGGCGCTGGGCAGATTGGTCATCTCCTTAAAACCGCCCATATGCCTGTTGAGACGCAAAATTTCCTCCTCCATCTTCATCGCCTCTTTTTTGGGCAGGCGTTCAAAGTCCCCCCTGGTTTTCTGGTCTTCCAGGCGGACGAGGAAGTCTATTCGGGCCTGGATGGTGGCAAAGTTGGTCAGCACCCCTCCCAGCCAGCGCTGGTTTACATAAAACATGCCGCAGCGCTGCGCCTCCTGTTCTATAGCCTCTTGAGCCTGCTTTTTGGTGCCGACAAAGAGGATGCTGCCACCTTCGGCGGCTATCTGCCGGACGAAGTCGCAGGCTTTATCCAGCATGGCTGCCGTTTGTTCCAGGTCAATGATATGAATACCATTGCGCTTGGTGAAAATATATTTCTTCATCGCCGGGTGCCAGCGGCTGGTCTGGTGGCCAAAGTGGGCCCCGGCTTCTAAAAGCTCTTTAATGGTGGCTGTTTCTGGCAAGCTTTAACTCCTTTCCAGTTAGGGTTGTCTCTGGTGGTTAGTTTAACAGTATAGCATACTGTGTGGCTGGCAACAATATACTGCCTTTTTACCCACCCCTCCCCCGTTTTTGATTTACGTTTTTCTTCCCACCCTAGCCCGCCCTATGGGGGCTGGCGACTAATCTTTCGCTTTTGGTGGGGGGAAAAGGAGCTAATCGGGGTGTTTAAGAGGGGCGTTAGCCCCTCTTTTCAATATTCTTCCCCCTCTCCACTCTTGGAGAGGGGGACAGAGGGGGTGAGGTTGATAAAAACCTTTCCCCCTCCATTGATAAATATTTTATAAAGCCTTATATTATTAGGTTAGAAGGATAGGGAGGCCAGGATGCAGATTAGGAAGACATATAGCCAGGTGCAGCCCGAGCTGCTTTATGATGAGGTCAGGGACTTTGTTTTAAAGCAGGGAGCGGTGGTGGGTGAAGCCAAACTGGAAACATACTCTATGCCCGACGACTCCTCATCGTTTATCTCCCGGAGCATATTAACCTTTAACATTCAGGGCGGAAAGGGTAGGGTGGGCAAAGAGTGCTTAAGAGCGCACATCGTGGGCTCAGCCAAGGGTGAGACCAAGCTGATACTTGATATTAATGAGAAGCTTTTCCCCAAGGCGAAGGTTTCTGCTCTGCAGGAAGACCTGGGCTTTATCTTTGGCTCATACGAGGTCAAGCCCCGCTAGAGAGGCATTTAGCCTCCCTCATTAATTGCCCCCTGATTAGCGCTTATTTCCACAGCGCCAACACCTGAAGTAGTCTCTATGGTACCGGCTGACCGGGAGGGTTACCACCACCAGGGGGAGGTGATTCATAAGGACAGAATGTGAAAGTGCACTCACCGCAGAGGGTACCACCACAGAAAGCAGAAATATGGACCATAACACACTCGTTAGGGAGCTCAAATTCAAACATGCCGGGACTGGTATCACACGTGCCAGCGGCTATGACAGCTCCTGTAACAGACACTTCCCATTCAAATGTTGCTTCACATTCCTGTTGAGGTTCACATAGGTAATTAGCAGTTACGTCCACATAGTCAATAACTGTAGGAGCATATATGGGAACGCCACAGACCACCGTCTCTTGCCAGGCTCCCCATGAGACAGTGATATCTCCCCACTCTCCGCATGCGCATTCTTCGGACGGGCAGATTGTGAAAGTGCACTCATCGCAGAGGGTATCACCACAGTAGGCACTAACGGAGACCTCAGCACACGCATCAGGGAGCTCAAATTCAAATGCGCAGGGACTGGTATCACACGTGCCATTGGCTATGACCGCTACCGGGACAGATACTGCCCATTCAAAGGTTGCTTCACATTCCTGAGGTTCACATAGGTAATTAGCACTTACTTCCACAGTGCCAACACCTGAAGGAGCATCTATTGTCCCGCCGCACTCCACCGTCTCTTGCCAGTCTCCTGCTGAGACGGTGATATCTCCCCACTCTCCGCATTCGCATTCTTCAGACGGGCAGATTGTGAAAGTGCACTCATCGCAGAGGGTATCACCACAGTAGGCACTAACGGAGACCTCAGCACACGCATCAGGGAGCTCAAATTCAAATGCGCAGGGACTGGTATCACACGTGCCATTGGCTATGACCGCTACCGGGACAGATACTGCCCATTCAAAGGTTGCTTCACATTCCTGAGGTTCACATAGGTAATTAGCACTTACTTCCACAGTGCCAGCGCCTGAAGGAGCATCTATTGTCCCGCCGCACTCCACCGTCTCTTGCCAGTCTTCTGCTGAGACGGTGATATCTCCCCACTCTCCGCATTTGCATTCTACGGCACAACCGACAAATCCAACCGAGAGGGCTACTAATAACAAGCACAGTCCTATCGCTAAAAATTTAGGCCGCATTTGGATTACCTCCTAATTTATAATAAAATGGCATCAGCCAAAGCTTACTGCCATTATTAGAGAGCGTTCGGGATTATTGGTTTCCAAGACAACTAACATCGTTCATCTATGTTAGCACCTTTTCCCCACTTGTCAATAGTGGGGCAGTTTCTTAACCAGTGCAAGACATCTTTACTTAGGCTGGAATATCTAAATTGTGGTATAATTTAAGTCGGGGGTTGTGGTGTTGTGGCTTTAAAGACAGTAGCTACCAACCGCAAGGCTTATCACAATTATAATATTGGCGATAGCCTAGAAGCCGGCATCGCCCTTACCGGTACCGAGATAAAGTCAGTCCGGGCTGGTAGAGCCAGCTTGAGTGATGCCTATGTCAGGCCTGAGGCTGGGGAATTATGGCTGATGAACGCCCATATAGCTCGCTATGAAGCCGCCAGCTATTTGAGCCATGAGCCAAGGCGAAGCCGCAAGCTTCTACTGCATCGTAAGCAGATTGATAGCCTTACCAGCCAGGTAGCGGAGAAGGGCTTTACTCTGGTGCCCCTCAGGTTGTATATTAAGGATAGCCTGGCTAAGGTTGAGGTGGCGTTAGCCAGGGGCAAGAAGCTCTATGATAAGCGGGAAGCCATAGCTCGCAAGGAGACGGAAAGGGAGATGGCGCGGGCTATGAAAAGGAAAGGTGTGGGAAGGAGGTAGCTTATCTTTTAAGGGTAATTGGGGACGCGTGGGTTCGACAGGGGAGGTGGGCTGCAGGATGGCAGGCTGAGGTGCCGCTAACCTCATAAAACCAGCGGCCAAAATAACTGGCGAATCTGAATTCGCTTTCGCAGCCTAATTAAATAGGTTGCGCGCTCGCCCAACCTCTCCTCAATGGGTTGGGGCCGGGTGCCGAAAAGTTGAGGTGCCATCACCCGGACGCCGATAAGGGTGGTGAAAGAAATTATCGGCTGGCCTGGCTTCAAACTCGGTCAGTAGAGGTTAGCCGGGCGAGATTAAAGAGCTGACTAAGCCTGTAGTATATTCTGGGCAGCCTCTCTTGGACGGGGAGTTCGACTCTCCCCCGTCTCCACCAAGAAAGTCAAAAGCGCTAGCCTTTTTACCACTAGCGCTTTTCTTTTTGAACTATCTAACAC
>CAZQXA010000090.1:0-5051 GCA_964597155.1 uncultured Dehalococcoidales bacterium | reverse complement strand
CCCAGGATGAGCTGGGTCAGGTCATTGGAGCCGATGGATATGCCGTCAATGCCGACTTCAAGGAACTTCTCTATAAGGAAGATGTTGGACGGCACCTCGACCATCATCCATAATTTAAAGTCTCCAGAGCGCTTTAAGCCTTCGGCTTCCATGAGCTTTTTGGTCCGGGCCATCTCATCAACGGTGCGGACAAAGGGAATCATCACCCACAGGTTTTGGTGCTTCTGCCTCACTCTCTTTATGGCTTCCAGCTCCAGTTTAAACACCTTGACGTCGGTGATATATCGTGAGGCTCCTCTATAGCCGAGCATGGGGTTCTCTTCTGCGGCTTCGTATTCTTGGCCGCCGACAAGTTCCCGATACTCGTTGGTCTTAAAATCGGTGGTTCGGTAAACTACGGGGCGGGGGTCAAACGCCTTGGCAAAGATGTTGATGCTTGCCGCCAGCTTGGCGGTAAATTCCTCCCCTCGCTTCTGGCTAATCATATACTGGGGGTGCTCCCCAATCTGGGCAATCATGAACTCGGCCCTCAGTAAGCCCACGCCGTCTACATGACGAACGGCTACCATTTCCGCCAGCTCGGGCTGAGCCAGATTTACATAAACCTTGGTCCTGGTCGTGATTGCTTCTCTGAGGATATCGGCAACGGCGCTGGTCTTTATCCTTCTGGTTACCTTGCCATCGTAGATTTTGCCATGAGAGCCGTCTACGGTGATTACCTGGCCATCGGAAAGTGTAGTTGTTGCCTGCTCGGTGCCGACAACGCAGGGAATACCCAGCTCACGGCTGACTATGGCGGCGTGGGCGGTCCTGCCGCCGCGGTTGGTGACAATGGCTACTACCCGTTTCATCGCCGGCACAAAGTCAGGGGTGGTCATCTCCGCCACCAGCACGTCACCGCTTTTTACCTTGTCTATCTCTGAGGGATGGATGACTATTCTCACCGGTCCTGAGGCTATGCCCGGGCTCGCTTTATCTCCGCTTAAGAGCACCGGAGCTGTGATTTCTTCTTCAGCTTTAGCCACTTCCTTTATTGTTGTTACCGGGCGGGTCTGGAGGATATAGATTTTGTTATCTTCCTTGGCCCATTCAATGTCTTGAGGGAAGTGGTAGTGGTCTTCTATCTGTTTTCCCAGCCAGGCTAGTTTGGTGATTTCACCATCGCTCAGTTTCGGCTGGGATTGGATTGAGGTGGGTAGTTGCGCCCAGATATTGGTCTCTTTGGCATCGGCATCTGGATTTTTGATTAGCTGCGACTCTTGATTGACTATTTTTCGGGTAATGATTTTTAAACTATCTTTATCGACAACATAAAGGTCGGGGGTTATCTCCCCGGAGACAATAGCCTCGCCCAGCCCGAAGACGGCCTCAATAACAATCTTGTCGCTGGCGCTGGTTACCGGCTCCAGGGTGAACATCACCCCTGAGGCTTGGGATTGGATCATTTTCTGCACCGGCACGGCAATACCGACCTTGAAGTGGTCAAAGCCTTGATGGTGCCGGTAGAAGATAGCCCGCGGTTCAAAGAGGGATGCCCAGCACTCCTGGACGGCGGCTACCACCTCTTTTTCTCCCTCAACATTGAGGAAGGTGCGTTGCTGGCCGGCAAAGGAGGCTTCGGGCAGGTCTTCAGCGGTGGCTGAGGAGCGCACCGCCACCAGCCCCCCGCCCATCTTGAGGTAGGCTCGCTCAATCTTCTTGGCTAGTTCAGGAGGCATGGCGGCGTCACTGATTAGCTTTTTAACCTCGGCGGCAATCTGCTGGAGCTGTTTGCTGTCGCTGGTGTCCAGTGGCTGTAGCCGGTGGCGGATTTTGTCCTTGAGCCCTGACTTTTGCAGGAAATCAAAGTAGGCGCTGGCGGTTACGATAAAGCCGGGGGGGACGGGTATGTCAGCCCTGATCATTTCACCCAGATTGGCTCCTTTGCCCCCGACAATGGGCACATCGTTTTTGGTGACCTCATTGAACCAGACGATGGCTTCTTGGCCTTGTTGCATATTCATGCCTCCTTAAAGCACCGGTCTTTTACGGGGGATTATAACAGGATTAGTAAAATTGTCATTGCTAATTATACCATAACGGGGCGGTTGGGCTAAATGCTTCTCTTGGCTGTTTTTTAAAGCTGGCTCCCCACCCGCTTTTAATCTACGTTTTTCTTCCCACCCACCCGCCCTATGGGGCTGGTCTTAACTGCCCCCGCATTTCTTATTGACAGTGAGGGTGATGTGGAGTAAAATTTAGATGCTGGATTAGAGAAAAACACCCAGAGAAATTTGATTTTTCTGGGAACCCGCGTGGAGGTGTGAGAGATGATAGAGATGACTATTGATAGTATCCGGGTCAGCCTGATGAACTATCAACGGGTGGTGATTTTAAAGGAGAAGGATTCGGAGCGTTACCTGCCTATCTGGATTGGCCCCGCCGAGGCAGATGCCATAGCCGTAAAGCTTCAGGATGTCAATGTGCCCCGTCCCCTAACTCACGACTTGCTGCGCTCGGTCATTGATACCCTGGGGGCTACTATCAGCTCCATCATTGTCAGCGAGCTTAAGAACGATACCTTTTACGCCAAGATTATTCTTAGTGTGGATGGAGGACAGATGGAGGTCGATTCTCGGCCCAGCGATGCCCTGGCACTGGCGGTGAGGGCGGATGTGCCTATCTATGCCGAGGAGAGTGTCCTGGATAAAGCCGGCATCATGCTGGATAAAGAGACGGGTAAACCTATCCCCCAGGAGGGTGAGGCTGGTGGGGGCAAGAAGGTCAGTGAAGAAGAGATAAGAAAGATGTCCGCTTTCTATGATTTCATCAACACCCTTGACCTGGAGGACTTTGATAAGCGTAGGTCCTGACTGAGGCTTAAGTTTAAGAAATAAATAATCGGTAGCTCTGCTAATAAAAAGCCCTAGAACTTTTAAGCCCTAGGGCTTTTTGGCGACCAGGGGTTGACCAGGGGGAGCGGATTTGATATGCTGCTCAAGGCATGAGCAGGTGGGGAGCGGCTTTAAGGTTCATTGGTGTGGGGTGGTTCATTGGTATCTCAATCGTGGGTGGTGTGTGGGGTGGTCTCTGGCTGGATAGTAAATTGGGCACCAGTCCTACCATGGTGATATTGGGCTTAATTTTTGGTCTGGTTGTTGCTTTTTATGGCGTTTATCGGATGCTACTACCTCTCATGCGCGGCAAAAATGACAAGGAGAATGGCTAGTGCCTGAAAAGAAGGGCTGCCTGGGCTGTTCCTTCCCCATTGTCATCGGGATTTTTATTGTTCTCCTGGCTCTCCTTGTTGTTGGCTTCGTTATCGGTCCTCTGGGCAAAAGTATGGTCGGCGATTTGGGTTTGCCCAGCTGGCTTAGTGTTCCCCGCCCCGACCCTCACCTTCCGGCGGCGACTGTTTTCCACATTTTCGGCTTTCCCATTACCAATAGCATTATCGGTGCCTGGATTACGATTATCTTCCTGGTGGGCTTCTCCTATATAGTTACCCGCCGCCTGAAGCTGGTCCCGGGCAGGTTGCAGGCTGCCTTTGAATTCTTAATCGGCTGGCTCTATGACCTCTGCTGTAGCGTTGCCGGTGAGAAAAACGGCCGCCGCTTCTTCCCGGTGGTGGCGACTATCTTTCTCTTTGTTGCCTTTAATGCCTGGCTGGCTTTACTGCCCGGCTTCGGCTCAATAACCGCCCATACTGCTGATGGTGAGACGGAGCTGATTAGGGCGGCTAATACTGATATCAATATGCCTCTGGCGCTGGCGCTGGTCTCTTTTGTCTTTGTTGAGTTCTTTGGCCTGCGCTCACTCGGTGTCCGTTACTTGAGCAAGTTCTTTAATTTCGGGGAGTTCTTCAAGGGGGTACGCCAGGTATTCACCGGCAAGCTCAAGTCTGGCTTATCGGGACTTTTCACCGGGGCGATGACCATTTTTACCGGATTTCTGGAGGGTTTAAGCGAGTTTATTCGTATTGTCAGCCTTACCTTCCGTCTTTTTGGCAATATGACGGCTGGTGAAATTCTGCTTTTGGTGGCTGCTTTCCTTATACCCTGGCTGTTTGCCATACCCTTCTACGGGCTTGAGTTGCTTATTGGCTTTATACAGGCCATTATCTTTGGCGGTTTAACCCTCATTTTCCTCACCCTGGCCGTAGAATCCCATGGAGAAGAGGCGCACTAAGTATTACTATACTTTATAAAGGAGGTCAAGGATGGATGCTGAAGTAATGAAGATGCTGGCGATAGGCTTGGCGGTTGGCTTGGGGATGTTGGGGCCAGCCCTGGCCCTTGGGCTTATTGGCTTTTCTGCCCTGCAGGGGATAGCCCGTAATCCTGAGGCCAGAGGACCAATTTTCACCAATATGATATTGGTGGCTGGTCTGGCTGAGGCAATCGGCATCTATGTGCTGATTGTAGCCATCATCCTGGCTATGATTGTATAGCCGTTTAAGGAGGTTATTATAAGGAGGTTATTATGGGAGAGAATGGTATACCCCTGTCTATAGGTATTATTATTGCCGGCGCAATACTTGGTGCCTTAATTCTGGCGGGGCTGGTAGTCGGCGCCGTTCTTTTGGCCTAGAGGCAAAGGAGGAGAAAATGGGAGGCTTGGAAAATCTGGGTATAAATATGCCAACCTTGCTGGCACAGCTTATCAATGTTGCCATTCTTTTCGGGCTGCTCTATCTGGTGGCTTACCGGCCTATTATGAGAATGCTTGATGAGCGCTCACGTAGGATTAAGGAGAGTATGGAGCAGACGGATTTTATCAAACTTCAGGCGGAGCAGGCTGAGGAAGAAGCGGTGAAGCGGATTGAAGCCGCCAGCAGGGAAGGCGAAGAAGTAATCGCCCGGGCGATGCGAACCGGCGAGGAGATTAAACGGGAGGCACAGCAACAGTCCAAAGAGGAAGCGGTCAACATTATCTCCAGGGCGCGGGCTGAGATTCAGCGAGAGCGAGATGAGGCTGTTGGTGAACTGCGCCGGGAGTTTGCCGACCTCGCGGTAACGGCGGCGGGGAAGGTGATTGACCGCACCCTGGATAAGAAAGCCCACCGCCAGATT
>CAZQXA010000089.1:0-5282 GCA_964597155.1 uncultured Dehalococcoidales bacterium | reverse complement strand
GCCTCCTTTGGTTTTTCCTGGGCTAAAAGCCAGCCGTTGCGCATGGCTAGGGCAACAGCATGGGCTCTATCATTGGCGTTTAGTTTGCGAAGAATGGAACTAACATGGTTCTTGATTGTCTGCTCACTGATATTTAGAATGTAGGCGATTTGCTTATTTGAGTTTCCGGCGGCAATATAGTTTAAAATCTGCGTCTCCCTTTGGGTGAGAGGGGCGGAAACCGCTTCCATTGCTTTGCCTATTGAGGCTATATCCTGAAATTGCTTTAATACATGCTTGGCAACAATGGGTCTGGTGGCAAGGCTTTCATTGATGGGGTATTCACCGTTTCTGGCTCGTCTTATGGTGCTGACCAGCTCTTCGGCAGAAGCCTTCTTATTTAAGCAGGCTACGGCGGCGGTTTTAATAACCTCAAAGAGCTCTTCGTCGTTGGGGTTGGGGCTTAGCATTATCACTTTGGTATTGGGGTAGAGCCGGGCGATGGTTCTACCCAGTTCCAGCCCGCTGAAAGTAGCCAGGTCAGAGCCTAAGAGGGCAACATCAGGGAGGTTGGCTTCGATTAGCTCTAATGGCTTCTGGGCCGGGTCACAGTCTATTATTTTGAAGTCCTGTTGCTGGGACAATGCCTGGCGTACGCCCGCCCGGAAAAATTCTTGCTCATCAATTATCATCACCGTGATTTTGTCCACCAGTCACCTCCTGATTTAAGCCTTATACCTTGGAATTGACTAATAACTTATTAATACCTCCAGCGGCTGATTTGTCAAAAGAGTCTTCCCTCACTTCCGCCCTTCTTAATTCTTGAGAGAGGAAGCTGGTAATATCTTCCCTTCGGAAGCGGCGGTCACCCCGGGAGCCGATGCGGTATGTCTTTATTATCCCCTGGTTGCTCCAGCGCCTTACGGTATTAATATGTATATTGAGAAGGCGAGCGACATCACTCGTTGTCAACATAGGCTCAATTTTTTTAGAATTTACCATGTTTTCCCCCCTCAGGCTACCTTTAACTCACATCAACTAATATAACTTATCTCATTTACTGGTGCAATCACCCAAAAGGGTCAAATGGAATAGCGAATAGTCATAGGACTAAAGTCCTAGATGATTGACAAGGCTTTTATCAGTCTCTATACTTTAGACCAGCTATAGGGTAGTCCTTTTTTACTATAAGGCGGCTAGCTCTAGAAACAGGCTGGGGGCAAAATGATTTGTTCTAATTGCGGCCAGGAAACTAGCGGCAACTTTTGCCAGTGGTGCGGCTACCCCCTGATGGGGAGCCGCCCGGTTAAGAAGCAAGCCCAGAGAGAAGCTAAAGAGGCTAAGGAACAAACCCAGAAAGAAGCCGAGGCGGCAGTTCAAGTAAAGGCCAAGAAGGAAGCCAAGGAAAAAGCAAAGAAAGAAGTCAAAAAGGCCAAGGGGCGAGCCAGAGAGGCCAAGCTGGCTGAGGAAGAGGTTGAAGAGGAAGTTGGGCCGGCGGTAATGGCCAAGCTCTATAAGGGAATGGTGGAACTGACAGTAATGCCGCCGATAGATTTAGTTCAGCTGGAAAACTTAGAAAAAGCCCTGCGCCAGGTGGAAAACCTGCGTTTGGTATTAGTGGGGGGTTCGGTGGGTAAGGGCAGCCGTATCGTTGTATCGGCAGAGGAGCCGATTCCTTTACTTGGTATCCTCCGAGAGATGCCGGCTGTAGGGGGGGTGGTCAGGAGAGGCGGCGAGATTCAGGTCACGCTGAAAGCAAAATAGCTATTTCTTTCCCCTTGGCGCTTTCCTCCACGTCCGGAAGCCAAAGATGCCGGCTAATAATGCGATGAGCCCACCGAAGGCATACCAGACCCAAACAGGTATTAAAGCCCAGGAAAAGCCAACGTAGAATAATCGGGGATAGCTCCAATCACTTTCATTAAAGGCGCCATCCACCGCCCTTATCCTCCAGTAGTAGGGGACTTGCTCTTCCGTTGGCTCCAGCTTCTCCTCTTCAGACAGGGTATATTCTGAGGATGACAAGCCTTCACGTTCCAGCTCTATGATATTGAAATCAGCATCAGAGGCAACCTGGAGGGTATAGGTTATTGGCTGGCTGTCGTCGTCAACATCTTCCCAGTCAAAGTGTGCCTCCTCGGCGGCGGTGCCGGTAACCTCGGGCGACAACGGTGCCGGTATCGGCGGTGGCTGTGATTCCATGCTGAAGGTGGCTATTGCCGTGCTGGTGCCGTCGCTGGCGGTTATAGCATGGCTCCCGGCAGGACTGGGTGGGACGTTAAATTTTACCAAGAAACCTCCGCTAAAATCAACGGGGACGGTAGCTACCGGGATGCTCTCATCATTACTAGCGTAGCTGATGATAACCGTGGCGCTAACTATGAAACTGGCGCCACGGATTAGAAGCTCCATGCCGGCATAACCAGACGCAACCAGGCTGGTGACCGGGTACAAAGTAATGCCACCCAAAACAGTCAATTGAGCTTCCGCTCTATTGTGGCTATCATCAATGGCGGCTACTTCCCTGGGGCCATAGACACCCTCAAAAGGTATGAGGAAGCTGCCATCAAAGCTACCATAGAGATTGGTGCTTATGATTGTTGGCGTGGTGGCAACTTCAGAGCCGTCAAGGGTGACGGTTATAGCCTCTCTCTGCCCAAAGCCGGTGCCGCTGATTATCACCTCTTCTCCGGCTGCCTGGTCGGTTGGCGCTATGCTTATTTCTGTTTCCACGTTGAAATCAGCCTCGGGTCTATTGCCGGACTCGTCGATGATGGTTATGACATGGCTGCCGCCGGTGCTTTCCGGGATAAGAATGGTGCAGGTGAACGAGCCTTCGCCGTCAGTTTCATTGTCACCTCTGGCTATGGCAATATCATTCCCATCATATTGGGCGGTGATGTTCTGGTTGGGGCGAAGACCTTGACCGCTAATCTGGACCTCGGTACCTAATGTGCCCGAAGTAGGGGATAGCTCAATTTCACCATCAATGACGGTAAATTTCCCCACAGCGACTATTATGGTTTTGTTGTAGTAATAAGTAGCGTAAAAATAATAGTCGCCACCATGCACGTCCTCTATATCCTGGCCGTCGGTGAGTTTATCAGGCACGGCGAAATAATAAGGGATAATGAATTCACCATTGATGTCGACCGAGGTTAACGTTACTATTTCGTAGGCAGTGACGGCGGCGTCGATGGCATTACCGACAATGGCTTGGTCACTGGAGAAGTAGATGAGGACTAATTCACCGTAGTTGAAAGCGTAGCCATCAATTACAACCATGTCGCCGATTTTACCTTCATCGGGGTCAAGCAGAAAAATCCCGCTGGCGGCGTGGGCGGGGATGGCCGGTACTGGTAACAGCAGGGTAAGGATAATACTTAGTGCCAGGATATAATAGAGCTTGCCATGTTTCATTTTCTTTTAAAAAAACCGGTGCTCTTTTAAGGCCAGTAAAACCTATTTAATAATAGGCTTTGGGATGAGCTGTGTCAATCACTACATTGTCCTAGGAGGTTGTAAAGTGGTACCTGTTCTGCCATCTTGGTCAGTCTTTACAAAGCTGATTATTGAGGCTAAAATAGAGCTGATTTTGGGCGGTTAGCTCAGTGGTTAGAGCGCTTGCTTCACACGCAAGAGGTCACTGGTTCAAGTCCAGTACCGCCCACCATAAAGCTGGGAGGTCTAGGTGAGACCCCTTGGTTGTTTTAGCAAGAATGGGTAAGATAACTATAACCATAAATGGTTCCAGGGTTAGCGGTTATGATGGCATGACCATCCTCGATGTGGCGCAGGAAAATAATATACCCATCCCTACCTTATGCCACCATCCCCTGCTTACTCCCAGTGAGGCTTGTCGAGTTTGTTTGGTTGAAGACGAGAATAACGGCAGGTTAATAGCCTCTTGTGTCACCCCAATTGCTCCCGGGATGGTGCTCAAAACTGATTCCCCCAGGGTAATTGAAGCCCGAGAAACTTTTATCGAGCTGTTGCTGGCTGGTCACCCCGACTCTTGTCTGGTTTGTGACAAAGGCAACCGTTGTGAACTGCGTAGGTTGGCTAGTGAGTTTGAAATCTCCCGGGTTAGATTCAAAAAGGTGAGAAGCTTTTACCCTTTGGACGATAGCAATCCCTTCATAGAGAGGGACCTGACCAAATGTATCCTGTGTGAAAGGTGTGTGAAAGCTTGCCACGAAATCCAGGGAGTGACCGCAATTGCCTATGCCTACCGGGGGTTTAACCTCAAGCCAGCTACCTTTCAGGATAAAGGCTTGGCAGAATCGGTCTGTGAGTCCTGCGGACTTTGTGTCTCCTTGTGTCCTGTGGGAGCTCTGTCTGATAAATCGACCAGAAACCTGGGGAAGGAAACTAACAAGGTCAAGACCATCTGTCCCTATTGCGGGTGCGGCTGTAGCATCTACCTCAGCGTGAGAGACCAAAAGATTCTTGGTATAAGCCCCTGCTTGGAGAATTCGGTCAACGGGATTTCCCTCTGTGTTAAAGGCAGGTATGGCTTTGACTTTGTTCATCACCAGGATCGGCTAAAGACGCCACTTATCAAGAAAAACGGGGAATTTGTCCCTGCCAGCTGGGACGAGGCTCTAGACCTGGTTGCCCAGAGACTGGGCAGCTATAAGGCGGATGAAGTGGCGGTCATCTCCTCAGCCAAGTGCACCAACGAGGAGAACTATATTGTCCAGAAGTTTGCCCGTGCTGTCTTGAAGACCAACAATGTCGACCACTGCGCCCGGCTGTGCCATGCTCCCTCTGTCGCCGGGCTGGCGCAGAGCTTTGGCAGTGGGGCGATGACCAACTCAATAAATGAAATCAGGGACTCAAGATGCATCCTAGCCATCGGCACCAACACTACCGAAGCCCACCCCATAATCGGGCTGGAGATAAAGCAGGCGGTGGCTAAAGGGGCAAAGCTGATTGTAGCTAACCCGCGTGAGATTGACCTGGTGCGCTTCAGTCACGTTTGGCTTCGGCACCGGCCGGGGAGCGATGTTGCCCTGCTTATGGGGATGACGCGGGTGATAGTGGACGAGGGGCTTATTGACCAGCCCTTCATTGATGAGCGCTGTGAGAACTTTGATGCTTTTAAGGATTCGCTTAAGGACTTTGACCTTGACTTCGTGGAGCGGGTCACCGGGGTACCAGGGGAAAAGATAGCCGAGGCAGCCAGGATATATGCCACGGAAAAGCCTTCGTCCCTCCTCTACGCTATGGGCATCACCCAGCACTCCCATGGTACCGATAATGTAATCGCTACCGCCAATCTGGCTATGCTCACCGGCAAC
>CAZQXA010000088.1:0-5297 GCA_964597155.1 uncultured Dehalococcoidales bacterium | reverse complement strand
AGGAGCGGGAGCAGTTAACCAGAGAGCTTATTGACAAGGTGAAGGCGGCTAAATATCCCGACATGGACTGGTTCCTGGCCACCCTCAACGTGAGCCAGAGGTCAAGCGCTTTCAGCGAGAGCCATGATGTTGCCTGGGAGCAGGGATGTCACACTACCTTCCGCTACCTGGTGAGGAAGATCGGCGAGAGGCTGGTAAAGTTCGGCACAATTGAACAACCTGATGACATGTTCTTCTTCATCCCCGATGAGCTGGAGCTGTTTATCGCCTTCCCCGACTCATACGAAATCAAGGATATTGTCGCCGACCGCAGGACAACCTGGATAGCCCGGAAGGAATTCAAGTCGCGCTCGCATATTATTACCCGCGGGCCCTTAACACCGGCGGAGATAAACAAGCATATACTCTCGGCTCACGATGCCATAGTGGCCAAGGTTGTCGCCGGGGACGCCCCCATCCCCAGGCCGGAGACGGGCGCTATCCTCTTCGGCAACTGCGGCAGCCCCGCCGGCACCATTGAAGGTAAAGCTCACCTGGTAGTAAACAACGAAGATGTTGTTTCTACCCAGCCGGGCGATATTGTCGTCTGCCCGGGGATGTCTTCGGGATGGACGCCGGTGCTGCCGCTGGCTAAAGCCATAGTGACTAACGGCGGCGGCTCCTTAAGCCATGCTGGTATTCACTGCCGGGAGTACGATATCCCCTTGGTATCAAACACGGGCAATGGCACCATGGTTATCCAGGAAGGCGAAAAAATCCGGGTGGATGCCACCGAGGGACTTGTCTTCCGGGTAAAATAAACTTTAAGATGAGCGTGAGGGTTAAACTACCGCCTATCCTGCAAGAGCTTAGCGGTGGCGTTGAGGCGCCCCGGGTAAGCGGCCATACCATCGCTGAATGCCTTGATAGCTTAGAGAGGCAATTTCCCGGCATCAAAGAATACCTGTTCGACAGGCTTTGACCCTTCTATGACATATACCCATGCTTAATTCTTTAAAGAGGAGGTTAACTTGAAGAGCCTTACACTAAAAGTAAATGGAGTACAGCACCAGTTCGTCGTTGAGGAGGATATGGTGCTCCTGGACCTGCTCCGGGAAGACATGAAACTCACCGGCACCAAACAGGGCTGCGACCGTAAGGGCCAGTGCGGGGCTTGCACCGTCATTGTCAACGGCAAAACGGTGCTTTCCTGCCTGACCAAGGTGGCTAACCTGGATGGTGGCGAGGTCATCACCGTGGAAGGGCTGGGCACGCCGGAGAACCCTCATCTGATACAGGAAGCCTATGTCCTATCGGGAGCAATCCAGTGCGGCTATTGCACACCGGGGTTGATTATGGCCACCAAGGTACTTTTGGACAAAAATCCAAGCCCCACCCGCAATGAAATCAAGAGAGCCTTGAGGGGTCACCTGTGCCGCTGTACCGGCTACAGCAAAATTATCGAAGCCGTGGAGCTGGCTGGCCGCTTTCTCCGTGGAGAAACCACCCCAGCCAAGGTAAGGCCCGACCCCAAGGGCAAGCAGATCGGCGTTTCCCATCCCCGTCCCTGGTCCATGCTCAAAGCCTGCGGGCTGGCTCGATTCGCCGCCGACATTGTTTTACCGGGGGCGCTGGAACTGGCCGTGGTGGCCAGCCCCCACCACAACGCCCGAATAAAGAAAATAGACTGCACAGAAGCGGAAAAGATGCCTGGCGTGGCCGGTATAATGACGGCTAAAGACATCAAGGGTAATAATGCGCTCGGCAAGGATAAAAAGGTGCTCTTCGGTGTCGGTGACATCGCCCCGCTGCTGGGTGCTCATATTGCCATTGTCGCCGCTAATACCCGGAAAGAGGCACTGACCGCGGCGGGAAAAGTTAAGGTTGACTACGAGGTCCTACCCCGTATCAGTAACCCCCAAGAGGCGCTGGCGGCAAATGCCGCTGAGGTGCAACCGGGCACAGGTAACATTTGTATGTTAAGACGGCAGGTAAAGGGCGATGCCAAGAAGGCGCTGAGTTCTTCGGCAGCCGTAGTCGAGGCGGAGTTCAACACGCAACATGTCCACCAGGCACCTCTGGAACCGGAAGCCGGGGTGGCCTATCTGCATGGAGAGGGCGAGGATGCCCAGCTGGTGGTGGTGGGTAGGTCTTTACGTATTCACGACCATGTCAAAGTGCTTAAAGAAGCCCTGGGTTGGCCAAACCTCCGCTACCAGGAAGCCTTTACCGGCGGTCAGTTCGGCATCAAGGTTGACCTGACCTCGGAGCAAATCGCCGGGGCCGCCGCTCTCCACTTCAAGAGACCGGCACGCTATATCCCCGGCACCAGAGAGTCCATGCAGATGACATCCAAGAGGCACCCCTTCAGCATGAAGGTGCGGTTGGGCGCCGATGCCAAGGGCAAGCTCACCGGATATGAGATATACGCCACTGTGGAAAAGGGCGCCTTCTCGGCAACCGCGGGGGTTATCGTCAACCGCGCCCTGGCTATGCTCAGCGGCGGCTACAACATACCGAATGTATCCGCTGAAATTAAGATGGTCTACACCAACAATATCTGGGGAGGAGCCGCTCGCGGTGCCGGGCCGCCCCAGGTTAACTATGCCTTAGAGTCAGCCATGGACCTTCTGGCGACCAAAGTAGGCATGGACCCCCTCGCCTTCAGACAGCTTAACGTCCTTAAGCCCGGTGAGTCCACCTCCAGCGGTCAAGTGGTAGAGGAATGGGCCCTGGACGGCTGCTTGAAGAGGGCCAAGCCCATATACGAGCAGGCGCTGGAAGAAGCCGCCACCTTCGAATCTGATACCCTGCGCCGGGGGATGGGGCTGGCGGCTTCGAGCTTCGGCATCGGCGAGGCTATGGATAAATCTGATGTCGCCGTAGAGCTTGACCCAGACGGCGGCCTGACCGTCTATGCTTCGGTGGCTGACCCCGGCGAGGGCAACGATTCCATGCTGACCCAGATTGCCGCCCACTTGACTAAAATACCCATGGCTAAAATCCGCCTGGTGACCCGCGATTCGGCGCTGACGCCTGTTTCGGCGATTTCGGCTGGTTCCCGGCAGACCTTCATTTCCGGGCACGCCCTGCTCAAAGCTATAGAGGCTCTGCAGGTTGCCATGAAGGAGGCCGGTGCTAAGACTCATGATGACCTGGTTAAAGCCGATAGGCCCACCCGCTACCAGGCTAGGCATAGCTTTACCCACACCGGCATGGACGAAAAGACCGGTCAGGGCGAGTTCTTCATCTCACGGTGTCACGGCGTCCAGATAGCCGAGCTTGAAGTCAACATCAAGACCGGCGAGGTGAGGGTGCTTAAGATGACCGGGGTCGTTGATGCCGGAACCCTCATCAACCCCCTAAACGTCCTCTGTCAGATTGAGGGCGGTATGGACATGGGCGCGGGCATGGCTCTGCGGGAGAAATATGTCCACGGCGAAACGGTTGACTGGGTAACTTATAAGTACCCCACCATGAAGGATGCTTTTGATAAGGAAGTGATTCTGCTCGAGACACCGCGTAAAAACGGGACACTGGGAGCCACCGGTGTCGGCGAATTCACCCTTATGCCCACCTCCCCTTCAATCATGAACGCTATAGAGAATGCCATTGGGGTAAGGATTTACGACTTGCCAGCCACCCCTGACAAGATTCTGAAGGCTCTGAAAACTAAGAAGGCTTGAAGCTTTGGCGCTAAAAATAGGATTGGCTATAGTAGGCAATGTTGCCTAGAGGAGTAACTGAAGAGAAGCTGCCAATTCTATCCATTGTCCACGATGGTGGGCCTTGGTTGACAGTTCCCGAACTTTTCTTCGAGAAAAAGCAACTGGTTCCAGCTCTTCAGCAGCTGCTTGTATCCTATCGAAGACCCACTATCTAACTTTAATTCATCTGAAACATTTCGTCAACAAAAGATGAAATGTTGAGTGGTCTAAATTCTGGTTTTTGTTGGATGGCAGTAAAGCTTAAGTTCCTTATTTATATGATTTGGCTTATTGTTGGATCACGATTTGAAGTTTTGGGAAATTAACAGCTGGTAAGCCTCTCTCCTATACCTTCGATCTCCATCCCTGGTCAACTTGATGTCCCTGTCTGGGACACCACCCTCCACTCATTTGTGTATACATTCATCCTCTCTCCCCTGACAAAACCGATGAGAGTTACCCCCAAATCATTGGCTAACCTAATGCCTAAGTCGGTAGGGGCAGCTATAGAGATCAATATGGGGGCTTTCCCCTTGACTACCTTGAGTATCATCTCTGAGGGAGTTCTCCCGCTGGTGATTACTATGTGGTCTTCTGTTGGTATGCCTCTTAAAATGCATTCACCGAAGACTTTATCAATGGCATTATGCCTGCCCAGGTCATCGCTGAAGACCAGAATGCTTTTGGTATCAGACAAGGCAGCGCTATGAACACCACCCGTTGCCCTATACACATCGGAGCGTTGAGTGAATTCCTCTACCAAGGAGAAGACTTCATGAGCTGATATTACAATTCGAGATTCTACCTTTGTCGGGTGCTGGGCATCAGCGCTGCTATAGAAAGCAGCCCCTCTTCCGCACGCTGAAGTTATCAACCGCTTAAATAAAAGCTCATGAGCTAGCTCCGTACCTTCTCCGGTTGTCACCCGCACCACACCCCTCCGGTCATCGGCCATTATCTTTTTGATTTCTTCCTTGCTTTTAATTAACCCTTCGGCAAAAAGAAATCCGATAGCCAAATACTCCAGATTTGTAGGAGAGCAGAGTAAAGTTACTAATTCCTGATCGTTTAAGATAATAGTGAGCGGAAATTCCTTAGTAACAATAGCCTCGGTATTACTCTTACCCTCCTTGGTAATACGCTGGATGGGGAACTTTTCCGCATTGTCTATCACCTTTTCCCTCCCCTCACTGTTATTTCATCCCCGGCTCTCGCCAATCCTCCCTGGATTACCTTAGCAAATACCCCCTCTTTAGGCATGATGCACTTGCCTATCTGACGATAGATAGCACATCCGCTATGGCACTCTTTGCCAATCTGGCTAATTTCTAAAATAATTTCATTTCCTATAGATATTTCGGTACCAATGGGCAAAGAAACCAAATCTATCCCCTCTGTGGTAAGATTTTCGGCAAAGTCTCCAGTACCGACATCAAAGCCTAGACTTCGCATCTTGTTAATGCTTTCAATTGCCAGCAGGCTTACCTGACGATGGGTGCAGCAATCAGCATGAGCATCGCCAATAAGACCATAACCTTGCTTGAGGACGCCTTCGGCCACAGGGTCCTTCTTGGTGCCCTTTTTCTCACTGGTGCAGACAGCAATTATTTT
>CAZQXA010000087.1:0-5352 GCA_964597155.1 uncultured Dehalococcoidales bacterium | reverse complement strand
AGCGGCTGGGTGACCAGTCGGCTGGGCAAACCCCATCCGGAGCAAGACCAAATAGGGGGACATAGGGACGCCCGGCCTGTCCCTGGGTTGGTCGCTGGAGCCTGGTGGTAACATCAGGACTAGATAGATGGTCACCGTCCTTCACCAGGTGAAGGATACAGAACTCGGCTTACAGGTTTACTTGACCTTTTTTATAGAGTTTTCCCCTCCAGCTTTGAATTCAAGAAAAGATGAGCAAGCTCTTATAACTTGTGGTTTTCAAGCGTGGTCAGGGCTAAAAATACAATGCCAACAGCCCTCAGCAAGCTTGCCAGCCAGGCCGGCAGGTCATATATTCGGAATGTTAGCCGGTCAATTTTTTTAAAAGAAGTAGCCAGTATGGAAGCAGTCAATCCGGTAGTTCGTGATTTTATCCTCTTCTGCGTTCAACGTCAGGGGCAGGAGTGGCCGGCCCTCTATGATGAGATGTGCCGGGTAGCCGGCCGTCGGCTGTTCCGGGGGCTGGGCTATGCCGAACTAAAAAAGCTGGGGCTGTCCTTCAGCCTCACCAGTCTGGAAGATACCATCAGGATGGTGGACGCCGTCGCCGCTTTAAAGTAGCCTTGCTGCCGCATATCCCTTTCTTTTTCTCCCCCTCTCTGATAAGATAGCCTCGGCTTATACCTATTTTTTTAAAAGCGCTTTAAGGGAGGCTGATTAAAGATGTCAAAAAGATTCAAAATTGCCGGATTAAGCCTGTTAGTCGCGGTTATTGTCGCCCTGTCCTTTGGGTTGGGCTGTGTTCTGGGTTCGGCAACCGTAACCCCAACCTCACCACAGCAGGGACTGGACGTTATAACCCAGGCCTGGGAGATAATTCTCCAGGACTATGTGGAGAAAGACTCACTTGATATCAGCCTATTGGCTGAAGGGGCTATCCGGGGCATGGTGGAGGCTCTGGATGACCCCTATACCGCCTACCTGGATGTGGAGACCTACCAGCTGAGTGTACAGGACCTGCAAGGTAGCTTTGAGGGTATTGGTGCCTATGTGGCGGCTGAGGACGAGCAGATAATAATCATCGCCCCCATTGCCGATTCGCCAGCGGATAGGGCGGGTATTAGGGCTGGCGATGCAGTTCTGGAGGTTGATGGCCAGTCTACCGCCGGCATGAGCTTACTCGAGGTTATACTTAAGGTGCGGGGTCCCGAGGGGACAACGGTCTCTCTCCTTGTCCTTCATGAGGGCGAGACCGAGCCGGTGTTGATTGAGATAGTTAGGGCTGAGATTGAGGTGCCCAGCGTCGAGTTTGAGATGAGGGAGGAAATCGCTTATATCAGGATTACCGAATTCACCGACCGCACCGCTGGAGAGCTGGCGTCGGTGCTGGATGAGGTAGAGCAGCAGGCGGCTGCGGGCATTATCCTTGACCTGCGCGCCAATCCCGGCGGCTTGCTGGAGGCAGTGGTTGGTGTCGCCAGCTTTTTCTTGGATGAGGGGGTGGTGGTTGATGTGGTTGATAATGAAGGTGGTCATACCACTTCCTCGGTCAATCCCGGGGTAACAACCACTCACCTGCCTATGGTGGTTCTGGTGGATGCCTATAGCGCCAGCGGCAGCGAGGTGCTGGCCGGAGCCCTCCAGGACTACGGTCGCGCCACCATTGCTGGCACCACCACCTTTGGCAAGGGCAGTGTCAATATCCTGCAGCAGCTTGATGACGGCTCGGGGATATATATCACCAATGCCCGCTGGCTCACTCCTAACGGTCGCCTGATAGAGGGTGAAGGTTTAACCCCGGACTACGAGCTTGAGCTTGAGGGCGAGGACGCCATCCAGTGGGCTATCGACTACCTGCGGGGCGATGTCTGATATGAGATTACCTTTCCGGATATGCTTGATAGCCGCTACCACCTTCGCCACCAGTGGCATTGTTGTCCGCTTAATATGGGCGCTGACCAGCCCTATGATGGTGGTCAGCCGGGTAATTATAGTCCTGCTTATCCTGGCCGCTCTTGGTGTTAATGCTCTCGTCGTCTATCTCATTATCAAGCCCAGCCTGAGGAAGCTTAAGAGCCTGCCGGTGGCAATATCGGCTACGGTAGTATTTGGCGGGGCTCTGGTTGGTGCCGGTATTCACTTTGTTCGCTTTATTACCTCGCCTGGGGCGTCTTCGCCCATTAGCGTGGTCATAGCCAGCCTGTTCATGGCTGCTTGTATTAGTGGCTACGTATTCTTGCTGTGGCTCGTCTGGGGGACAAGGCGCAGGCGCTCTTAAATCGTGGTAGAATATATTAAAGGGTAATCTTTAGCGGTTAGCGGAAGGGCTATGGATAGAGAAAGATTTCAATGGCTGGTGGCAAGGGCGGTTGATAGCTTGCCCGAGGAGTTTTCTAGTCGGCTGGAAAACGTTGATGTGGTGGTGGAGGATTGGCCGGAGAAAAGTCAACTGGATGAGGCAGGCTTAAGCGACAGGCGGGCCTTGCTTGGTCTTTATCAGGGCGTGCCCCTGACCGGGCGGGGTGGGCACTACGGGATGGTGCCGCCAGATAAGATAACTATTTTTCAGAAGCCGATTGAGGCTAGATGCCGGGATGAAGCTGAGATTATGGCCGAGATACAGAGGGTAGTCCGCCACGAAATAGCCCATCACTTTGGCATCGGGGACAGCCGCTTAAGGCAGCTGGAGAGGGATTAATTCCCTGACCATATAGTCTCCCTGCAAATGGTAGCCAAACTCGGTGCGGTAGTATTCTCGGGCGCCAACGCCGCTTAGGATTATCATTCTCGGTGCCTTAAATTCCTCGCCAGCTATTCGCTCCGCCTCCCGGAGCAGGGCTTTACCCAGGCCCTTGTGCTGGGCGGCCCTTTCTTGCTGCTCGCTCAAAGGGACCTCGGGCCCGTAAACATGCAACTCCCTTACAAGGGCCGAATTTTCGCCGCTATCGGGCTGTGGTTGAATCCTCAGCCGCAGCAGTCCAAAAATGGTTTCCCTCTCATCCTCAAAAGATAGAAAGATTTCCCTCCCCCCCGAGGCTTCATAGTCCATCCTCACCAGGCGGGGCTGGCCTATTTCCCAGCCGTCTTGAGCCCGGTGGCCATACTCCCGGCAGCGGATGCACTTACATTCAACCTGCCGCTGCTTCAAGCGCTGCTTAATCACCCCTCGGAGCGAGTCCCTCAAGCCGGCGGTGATGAACTTGGCGGGTATATCCCGCAGCACCCGCGATATCCTTACGTACTTGGGCACGATAGACTTAATCGCCACCATCAGGTTGACCATGGTGCTGACATCATAGGGCTGGTAGCGGTCTTGCTGGTACCATTTCTCAAGCTCGGTGCCCCGAACCACCATGGTGGGGTAAAGCTTCAGGCCGTCGGGCCGGAAACGCTCGTCATCAAAAAGCATGCGGGATAGCTCCAGGTCATGCTCCGGCGTTGAGCCGGGAAGCCCTGGCATCCAGTGGTAGTGCACCTTAAAGCCGTGCTCCCTTAGCAAGGCGGTAGCCTTTACCACATCTTCAACCTTATGCCCTCTTCTTACCAGGCGGTAGATTTCATCGTCTAGAACTTGAACCCCCAGTTCCACCCTGGTGGCGCCGAACTCCAGCATCCGCTCTATTTCCTCCTGCTGGCACCAGTCGGGCCTGGTCTCGATGCAGAGCCCGGTGCAGCGATGGGCCGCTGTCTGGTTAAGCCTCTTGGCCTCTTCCAGGTCGGCTGATTCCTGGTTGTTTAAGCCGTCGAGGCAGTCCTTGATAAACTGGTATTGATAATCCTTGGGGTAAGCCAGGAAGGTGCCTCCCATCACTATCAGCTCGACCTTATCGGTGGGGTGCCCCATATCGGATAGCACCTTTAGCCTTGAGCTAACCTGCTTCTTGGCATCAAAGCCGCACCTTATGGCTCGCAGCACCGCCGGCGACTCCGGGGTATAGCTCTGGGGCGTAGCCTGGTAGGTAGGGCAGTATACGCACTGCCCCGGGCATTTTAGCGGCTGGGTCATCACCGCCACCGGGGTAACACCGGATATAGTCCTTGCAAATTTCTTCATCTTATGCCATAAACAGTTTAGCAGATTTGAATTACAAACAGAAATGGGGAGTTTTAGGGGGGTGGCTTCGTCTCCGGAGGGGTTTCTAGGTCTTGCTTCCCACCCTGGCCCACCCTATAAAGGTTTTTCACCAATGAGAACGAGGGGGAGAGAAGAGTTTTAGAGGCTTTAGCCTATGAGGGCGGGTTGGGTGGGAAGAAAAACACAGGTTAAAACAGGGGAGGGGTGGGAAAAACATAAACTGAAGGGGATAGGGTGAATAAAGAAATCTTCGACCAGATAGCCCCCAGCTGGTATAACTTCAGGCACTGGTCTATATTCGGTACCGAACTGGAGGCGCTGGCTCGCCGCTGGCAAAAAGGCAAGCTGCTGAACCTGGGCTGTGCCCACGGGCCCGACTTTTTGCCCTTCAAGGAAGGCTTTGCCCTATACGGGGTGGACTTCTCCGCCGAGATGCTCAAATTAGCTTTAAAATACTCTCAGAAATTCGGCTTTGCCGTTAAGCTAACGCTGGCTGACATTCGCCGTCTTCCCTACCCCGATGAAAGCTTTGACTGGGCAATATCGGTGGCAACCTATCATCATATCAAAAAGCGAGAGCACCGGAAGGCTTTAAGAGAACTCAAGCGGGTGTTAAAGCCGGGCGGCGAAGCCTTTATCACGGTGTGGAATAAGTGGCAGCCCAGGTTCTGGTTCAAAGGCAAGGAGGTCAAAGTCCCCTGGCGCCAGAGGGATAAGACCCTCTATCGCTACCACTACCTGTTTTCCTACCCCGAGCTGGAGAGGCTGGCAAAAAAGGCGGGCTTTGAGGTAATAAAATCTTTCCCCGAAAGCGCTTACCGCTTTCCGCTAAAGTTTTTCTCTAGGAATATCTGCCTGCTGGTGAAGAAGGGGAATTAGTCTTTTTTAACGCTTTTGGTGTAGATGACCAGCTCGCTGCGCTGGAAGCCCAGGCTCTGGAAATAGTTCTTGAGTTCCCAGTGGCGCTCGTCAACGACGGCGCGCACCGTGTCAACCCCTCGGGCGCGGCAGCGCTGGGACAGGGCGTCGATTAATTTGCCGGCAATGCCCTTTTTCTGGTAGTCGGGGTCAACAATTAACATGTGGATGACGCCCACTTCATCAATCGGTATGCCGACGAAGGCTAAGCGGCCCCAGATAAAGCCGATGAGCTTGCCCTCGGCTTCAGCGACACAAGAGAGGTCAAGCGGACCCCCGGGGTTGGTAGAGGCTACCTCTTCATGGGTCATGGTGCCCCGGTAGCTTAAGCGGCTCCGCTTGGTGCCGGGTATCTTTTCCTCCCTGATTTTGCTGTAAAC
>CAZQXA010000086.1:0-5514 GCA_964597155.1 uncultured Dehalococcoidales bacterium | reverse complement strand
ACCGATGGAAATATACTCTTCGCACATTTATTTTGCCAAATCTGGCAAAGAATTGTTCTGTCACCGATAATTACCCCCCACCCCCCCCTAAACACACGTTTTTCGTCCCACCCACCCGCCCAATAGGGGTTTTTACCCCTCTTACACACTCCAACAAAATCACGGGATTGAGGGCGAAGCCTCCAAGGGTGGGTAGGGTGGGAAGAAAGGCAACTTAAAAACAGGTGGGGGATAGGTTGAAGCTTATCCTGGCATAAGTTATAATCAGCTATAATCTTTATCGGGAGATAACTTTGCTTAAAACCCATAGCTGTGGCCAGCTCAGCAAGAAGGATGTTGGTGCCGAGGTGACCCTGGCGGGCTGGGTAGACCGCCGCCGCGACCACGGCGGGCTGATATTCATTGACCTGCGAGATAGAGAGGGCTTAGTCCAGGTGGTCTTCAACCCGGACTCTTCGCCCGATTGCCACAAGGTAGCCAGCCGGATGCGCAGTGAGTACGTAATTAAGGTCAGCGGTGAGGTTGCCCTCCGTCCCAAGGGCACCGAGAACCCCAAATTGCCCACCGGTGATATTGAGGTCATTGTCCACAGCGCCGAGATACTCAATCCGTCCAAAACGCCACCTTTTTATATCAACGAAGAGGTTGAGCTGGAAGAGAGCCTCCGCCTCAGGTACCGCTACCTTGACCTGCGCCGGGCGCGGATGAGGAAGAACCTGCTCCTTCGCCACCGCGTGGTGAAGTTTATGCGCGATTTTCTGGATGATAAGGGCTTTATTGAGGTGGAGACACCAATCCTGATTAAGAGCACCCCTGAGGGGGCTCGTGATTATCTGGTGCCCAGCCGGGTCCATCCCGGGAAATTCTATGCCCTTCCCCAGTCGCCGCAGCAGCTAAAGCAGCTACTGATGGTAGCTGGCGTGGAGAAGTATTTTCAGATTGCCCGCTGCTTCCGCGACGAAGATACCCGGGCTGACCGCCAGCCCGAGTTCACCCAGCTTGACCTGGAGATGAGCTTTGTTGAGGAGGAGGATATCCTCAAGTTAATGGAAGAACTTTTCACGGCGATGGTGGAGACGGTTAAACCTGAATTTAAGGTGATAAAACCCTTCTCCCGCCTAACCTATGCTCAAGCCATGGAGCGTTACGGCACGGATAAACCTGACCTGAGGTTTGGCCTGGAGCTAAAAGATTTGACCGACATTGCCGCTGGAACCGAGTTCTCTATCTTTCGCTCGGCTGTTAGCCAGGGGGGCAAGGTGAAGGGTATATGCGCCCCCGGCTGTGGCGGTTATAGCCGCCGCCAGCTTGATGAGCTGAATAAGCTAGTGCAGAGCCTGGGCGCTGGAGGCTTGGTGACCATAGCCCTGGGTACCGCCGGTGGGAAGTTAGATGAACTAACCGCTGAAGAGGTAAAGTCGGTTGCCGCCCGATTTTTCACCATAGACCAGATTAAGCAGATGGGGCAGCGTTTGGATGCAAAGAAAGGGGACCTGCTGCTTATCGTCGCCGGCAAATCCGAGCTGGTTGATATGACGCTGGCTGAACTGCGCCAGGAGGTGGGAAAACGGCTTGAATTAGCCGACCCCAGCTTGTTTGCCTTTGCTTTTATCATTGACTTTCCCTTGCTGAGCTGGAATGAAGAGGGCCGGCACTGGGAGCCAATGCACCACCCCTTTACCGCGCCCCGGGATGAGGATGTGTCCCTGCTGGACAGCGCTCCGGAAAAGATGCGGGGCAGGCATTACGACCTGGTAGCCAACGGCTATGAAATTGCCGGCGGCAGCATCAGGATTCACCAAAGCGGGCTGCAGAGAAAGATATTTAAGCTGCTGGGCTATAGCGATGAGCAGGTTGAGGAACGCTTTGGGCATTTTCTGGAGGCTTTTGACTACGGGGCTCCTCCTCACGGCGGTATCGCTCCGGGCATTGACCGCATGGTCATGCTGCTGGCGGGGGAGGAGACCATCAGGGAGGTTATCGCCTTTCCCAAGAACCAGAGCGCGGTTGATTTAACCTTCGATGCTCCTTCGGCGGTTAGTGAAGAGCAGCTGGCTGAATTGCACCTGCGTCTGAAAGAGGAAAGGTGAAGGTAACCAGAGAAAAAGAAGAGAATTGCCAGGCGTTTCTCACCATCGAGCTGGAGCCAGCCGAGATGGCGGAAGCCCTGGAACAGTCCTATCAACGGCTGGCCAGGAGAGCCAATATCCCCGGCTTTCGTAGAGGGAGAGCACCGCGGGTGCTGCTGGAACGCCATCTGGGCAAAGACCGCCTCCTTGAAGACGCCTTAAATAACCTGTTGCCCCAGGTTTATGAGAAGGCGCTTAAAGATGAGGGGATTGAGGCTATCGCCAGCCCCGCCATTGAGGTAACTCAGACTGACCCCGTGGTCTTTAAGGCGACAGTGCCTCTAAAGCCTACTATCACCCTCGGTGACTACCATAGCCTTAAACTCGAATCTGAACCTGTAAAAGTAAAAAAGGACGAGCTTGAGGCGGTAATAGAGCAGCTGCGCATCCAGCATGGCACCTGGGAGCCGGTGGAACGTGCCGCCGAGTTTAATGACCTGGTGACCCTGGATGTGGAGAGCGATATAGAGGGAAAGCCCTTCATAAACCAGCAAGGGGTCCAGTATCAGTTGCTTCAGAGCCAGCCGGTTCCCGTGCCCGGCTTTGCCGAGCAGCTGCTGGGGATAAAGGCTGGTGAGGAGAAGGAGTTTAACCTCCAGCTCCCCCAGGATTACCCGCGGGCTGAGGTGGCGGGTAAGGAGGCTCGGTTTAAGGTTAAGGTTGCCGAAATAAAGCAGCAGCGGCTACCAGAGCTAAACAACGAGTTTGCCCAGCTGGTTAACCCTGAGCTAAAGACCATGGCTTCGCTGCGCAAACAGGTCTCCACAAACCTGCGTCTCCGAGCCGAGCAGAAAGCCAAAGAGGAATTTGAGGAACGGGTAATCGATGCCCTGGTGGGTTTGAGCCAGATAGAGTTCCCGCCGGTTTTGGTTGATGGGGAGGTTGAGCGCCTCATGGAGCAGCAGGCAAGGTGGTTGCAGGTAGCTGGGCTGGAGGAATACTTGAGCCGGGTGGGCAAGACAGAGGAAGAGATACGGAAGGAATTGCATCCTTTAGCCACCAAGAGGGTTAATCGCTCGCTGGTGCTGGGCAAGTTTGCCCAAGAGGCAAAGATAGAAGTCGCCGATGCCGAGATAAATGCCGAGCTGGAAGAGATTGTGCAGGGCGCCGGCGGGAATAAGGACGAGATGCGGAAACGCCTCGACTCTCCTCAAGCCCGTCTCTCGGTTGAGCAATTACTCGCCACCCGAAAGGCTATACAGCAACTGGTGGAGATAGCCGGAGGTGCCAGGGGTGCCCCCCAGAAGTGATGGCCGGGTGGTTAAGAGCGTTTGTCACCTTTGCCTGAGTTGTTGTGGCCTAGACGCTCATGTGAAAAATGGCCGGCTGGTAAGGGTCAGCGCCATGAAGGAGCACCCCATCAACCGGCTGTGCGTCAAGGCGCGGGCAATACCGGACTGGATATATTCTCCCAATCGGCTCATCCATCCCCTGCGGAAGGTAGGCGGGGCGTGGCGGGAAGTCTCCTGGGAGGAAGCCCTTGATGTTATCGCCGATAAGCTTTCGGCGATAAAAGAGCGTTACGGGGCTAAAGCGCTGGTGGTGCATCTGGGCGAGCCTATGGTCGGCACCGAGGTGCCGAGGATAGCCATCAGGTTCTGCAGCCTTTACGGGACGCCCAACTATACCTCGGGCGCTTCTCTTTGCTTTGCCGCCAAGGGGATAGGGCATGGGCTGACTATCAGCCAGCGGATGTTCCCCTTGGCTCCGAGCTACCAGAATACCCGATGTATAGTAGTCTGGGGGCGTAACCCCCAGCAATCCAAGATAGGCGAGCAGATTAATATTCTTTCCGCTAGAGAAGAGGGGTCTAGGCTAATCGTGGTTGACCCCAGGGCGACCCCCTTGGCCAGGAGAGCCGACCTCCATATCCAGGTCAGACCGGGGACTGACTGCGCCCTGGCGCTGGGCTTGCTCAATATCATTATCGCCGAAAGGTTATATGATAAGGCTTTCGTCGACCGCTGGACGCTTGGTTTCGATAAGCTAGCCGAGCATGTCAAAAAATATAGCCCGGAAATGGTAGCTAAGATTACCGGTGTTCCCGTGTCTAAAATCCAAAAGTTTGCCCGGATGTATGCCACCAGTAAGCCGTCAACTATCACTCAGGGCGTCTCCCTAGACCATTGTATTAATGGCGTGCAGACCAGCCGGGCTATTGCCATACTGATTGCCGTCACCGGCAACCTTGATATAACCGGGGGGAATACCTATGACTATCCTCTAAAGCAGGCCAGTCTCAGGGTAAAGGGGATAGTTTCCCTTGATGAGGTTATTGGCGCCCGCTATCCCATATTCAACAAGTTTGTCAGTGAGACCACAGCCATGCCCGTAACCGAGGCTATAATAAGCGAGGAACCATACCCGGTTAAAGCCCTCATCGTTCAGGCCTGCAATCCGGCCCTAACCTGGCCCGATAGCCATAGGGTCCGCCAGGCTTTTGAGCAACTGGACTTGCTGGTGGTATCAGACCTGTTCCTGACGGAAACAGCCAAGCTGGCTGACATTTTTCTCCCCGCCGCCGCCTTCCTGGAGAGAGAAATCATCACCGACTATGCCACCAAAGGGGTACCGCTGATTAGCTTGAGCCAGAAGGTGGTTGAGCCACCGGCTGATTGCCTGGAGGACTGGCAGTTATGGGCTGAGCTGGGCAGAAAAATGGGCTACGCTGAGCATTTCCCCTGGCGGAGCGCCGATGAGCTTTTCCGCCACCTGCTTGAGCCTTCGGGCATAACCCTGGAGCAGCTGGGGCAAAGTCCGGGAGGCTTGCTCTATGGCCAGCTTGACCGCCGGCGAAAATACCTCAAGGACGGCTTTGACACCCCGTCGGGGAAGGTAGAGCTGTTCTCCCCAACGCTGGCGGAACACGGCTATGAACCCCTGCCCACTTTTACCCCCTTGGAGCCACTGCCTGGAGACTATCCCTTCACTCTGATTACCGGCACCAGGGTAGTCGCCTTTACCCACTCCCAATTTCATGATATTGCCCGCTTGAGGAAGCTCATGCCTCAACCCCTGGTGGAGATTAATCCTGAATCGGCCAGAAAACTGGGTATTAGCGACGGCGAGCGGGTAATTGTGGAATCGCCCAGGGGAAGCATCAGCTTGAACGCCAGGATTACCCCTGATATTCACCCTGATGTGCTCAGCCTGCCCCACGGATGGGATGAGGCTAATGCCAATATCCTGACCGATAGCCAACCTCATGACCCTATTTCCGGCTATCCTGCCTTTAAAACTACCTTATGCCGGGTGCGAAAAATTGGAGAATGAGTTATAATCTATAGTAAGCCATATAAAGATAGCAGGAGGAGAGAAATGAATGTCCAGCCGATGAATATAATACCTGGAGTGGTTGAGAGTGGGCCACGGGGTGAAAGATTTT
>CAZQXA010000085.1:0-5577 GCA_964597155.1 uncultured Dehalococcoidales bacterium | reverse complement strand
TATGGTTATGGATAATGAGGCCGGGATGGAGCACCTTTCGCGGAGGACCACCCAGAACGTTGATGAGCTGCTTTTAATCTCCGACCATTCGGTGAAGGGGGTGCGCACCATAGCCCGACTAAGGGAGCTGGTAGCTGAACTCAAGCTGGTGGTGAAGAGGCAATCGGTTCTCATCAACCTTGTCCCTGACGGGCTTGACCCTCTGGTGGCTGAAGAATTGAAGCGATTGGGAATTGAGGCCTCAGTCACTATTCCCTTAGACGAGGAAGTATATCAGTATGACCTGAAACTAAAGCCGTTGCTTGAGCTGCCGGATAGTTCCAAGGCAGTGAAGGCGGTTAATAATTTAATGAATAAGCTTCTTTAAGTGGAAAGGAGTAGAAATGACAGCACAACTTATTAAGGGCGCTGAAGTCGCCGCGCAGATTCGCCAAGAGCTGCAAAAGGAGATTGCCGAGCTTAAAACTAAGCACAATGTCGTGCCCGGGCTGGCCACCGTTCTGGTCGGCGCTGACCCGGCTTCACAGGTCTACGTCGGGGCTAAAGAAAAGACCTCAAAAGAGCTTGGCATCTATTCGGAGAGATACGACCTCCCGGAGAAGACCACTCAGGAGGAGCTTATCGCCCTTATTGACAAATTGAACAAAGACCCCAAGATTCACGGCATTTTGGTCCAGTTGCCCCTGCCCAAGCACCTGAACGAGGAGGCAGTCCTTTACGCTATTGACCCCAAAAAGGACGTTGACGGTTTCCACCCGGTGAACGTGGGCAAGCTGATGATAGGGGAACCGGACTACATGCCCTGCACCCCCGCCGGCATCCAGCAGCTTCTGATTCGCTCCGGTACCCAGATTGAGGGTGCCGAGGTGGTTGTTGTTGGCCGGAGCAACATCGTGGGCAAACCCATCGCCAATATCCTGCTCCAGAAGGCGCCGGGGGCTAACGCTACGGTAACCGTGTGCCACACCAAAACCAGGGATATGGCTTTTCACACCAGGCGGGCTGATATACTAATAGTAGCCGCCGGCAAGCCCAAAGCTATTACTGCTGATATGGTCAAAGAAGGGGTGGTGGTCATTGATGTCGGCGTCAACGAAATCGGCAAGACGCCTGATGGCAAGAGAATCCTCTGCGGCGATGTTGATTTTGACGCTGTCAAGGAGAAGGCTAAAGCCATTACCCCGGTTCCGGGTGGGGTGGGGCCTATGACCATAACCATGCTTATGATGAATACGTTAAGGGCGGCAAAACTAGCCGCCGGCATCGCTTAAGGAGGTAACTTTAGAGATGGAATATAAGATTGAAAAGAAGAAGGCACCGGGCAGGGAGGAGGTGGAGGTTTTGGGAGCCACCTTTGAAGAGGGCAAACCCGAGGGGGAGGATGTGGGGAAGTGGCGGCAGAAGCTGGAGAGCCGCGAGGAGAAGCTCAAATACCTTAAGAGCGGTGAGCGTTACTGGTTCAGCAAAGACTGGTTTGGCAGCGAGAAGCGGAAGAATCCGGCTTAAAAGCTAAAGGAGGGATAAAATGGCCTTTGAAGTCCCGAAGACAGCCTATAGCGGCAAGATTAAAGAGATAAAGTTGGGCAGCGGTGACAAAGCGGTAACCGTTGGCGGGGAGACCTGCTATCCCTTTTACCTTTTTGAGGGGGAGATGCCGCACCCACCCCGCATAGCCATGGAGGTCTGGGATATGCCGCCCCAGGAGTGGGCCGAGGCTGCCCTGGAGCCGTTTAAAGGGGTAACCGATGACCCGGTGGCTTGGGCCAAGAAATGTGTTGACGATTACGGGGCGGAGATGCTCTGCCTGCAACTGGTGAGCACCGACCCCAACGGGCTTAACCGGGGGGTGGACGAAGCCACCGAGGTGGTCAAGAAGGTAGCTGATGCTATTACCGTTCCCTTGATTGTCTGGGGAACGGCAAATATAGACAAAGATACCGAGGTCTTGAGGAAGGTAGCCGAGGTCTGCCAGGGTAAAAACCTGATTATCGGGCCGATTGCCGAAGGTAACCATAAAAAGATTGGGGCGGCCGCTATTGGCTACCACCAGACAGTGATTGCCTCAACGCCTATAGATATAAACCTAGCCAAGCAGCTCAATATTCTGCTGGGCAACCTGGGTGTCCCTGACGAGATGATTATAGTCGACCCCACTGTCAGCTGCATCGGCTATGGCATTGAGTACTGCTACTCAGTAATGGAGAGAATGAGGATGGCGGGCTTGACCCAGCAGGATGAAAAGCTCCAGTTCCCCCTCATCTGTAATATATCCAAAGAGGCTTGGAAGACCAAGGAAGTAAATATCCCTACCGAAGCCGACCCCAAGCTTGGGGATGCCAAGAAACGGGGAATCCTGCTGGAGGCAATGTCAGCCATGGTGCTGATTCTGGCGGGAGGGGACGTGATTATAATGAGGCATCCCGAGGCAATAAAGCTGGTTCGAGAGATGATAACTGAATTAACGACAAAATAATTATAGAGATGGGAAGGTGATAAGAGATGGCAGAAGAAAAGGCTAAGAGCATAGATAGCGCCAGTATTAGCATGATTAATAAAGCGGCCGCTGACGGAGTGGTTACCGCTTTTGAACGGGCGGAGATGATGAAGCCCTGTCCCATAGGCTCGGTGGGCAGTTGCTGCAAGAACTGTGGTATGGGACCCTGCCGGGTGCCTCTGCCCAAGGGAAAAGAAGAAACGCCCGAGGAGGAGAAGAAGAGACGGGGTGTCTGTGGCGCCAGTGTTGAGACCATCGCCGCTCGTAATTTTATTCGCATGATAGCCGGTGGGGCGGCGGCCCACTCTGACCACGGTCGGGGGGTGGCTGAGCTCTTCCTGGCAGTAGCCAGGGGCAAGGCACCGGGCTATGAAATAAGAGACGAGCAAAAGCTGTTGCAGGTAGCCCTGGATTGGGGCATTGAGATTGGCGACCGCAGCAACCAGGAAATAGCCGTTGAAATCGGCAAGAAGGCTTTAGACGAGTTCGGCAAGCAGGAGGGCGAAATCCTCTTCTTGAGCAGGGCGCCCTTAAAGCGCCAGGAACTATGGCGGAAACTTGGGGTTGCCCCTCGGGGTATAGATAGAGAAATTGTGGAGATAATGCACCGCACCCACATGGGCGTTGACCAGGACTATAAAAACCTGCTCAAACAGGGGGTCAGGGCGGCTCTAGCCGATGGCTGGGGCGGCAGCATGATTGCCACTGAACTACAGGATATCCTCTTTGGTACACCGGCGCCGGTCTTGGGCAAGATAAACCTGGGCGTGCTTAAAAAGGACGAGGTAAATATCATTATTCATGGTCATGAACCCCTCCTTTCCGAGATGATTGTGGCTGTGGCTCAGGACCCGGAGATGATAAAACTAGCTAAAGCTAAGGGGGCAAAGGGAATAAACCTGGCGGGAATATGCTGCACCGCCAACGAGATACTAATGCGCCACGGCGTGCCCCTGGCCGGGAATTTCCTGCAGCAGGAGCTGGCCATAGTCACCGGGGCGGTAGATGCTATGGTGGTGGACGTGCAGTGTATCATGCAGTCCCTGCCCGATATTGCCCAGTGCTACCACACCAAGATTATCACCACCTCGCCTAAGGCTAAGATTCCTGGCGCCATGCACGTTGAGTTTGACGAAGGCAACGCTGTAGAGTCGGCGCGGGCTATAGTCAAAATCGCCATTGAGAATTTCCCCAGGCGGGGGAGCAATATTGATATCCCTAATGAGCAACAGGACCTGGTGGCTGGTTTTAGCCACGAGACTATCAACTACCTGCTGGGCGGTCTCTTCCGCGCTTCCTACCGTCCGCTGAACGATAATATCATCAACGGCAGAATCAGGGGGGTGGCTGGTGTGGTCGGCTGCAACAACCCCCGGGTTACCCACGATGACATTCATATTACTATGATTAAGGAGCTGATAAAGAACGACGTCTTGGTGGTTCAGACCGGCTGCAGCGCTATGGCGGCGGCTAAAGTTGGGTTGCTGGTCCCTGAGGCGGCCAAATATGCCGGTGAAGGGCTGGCTTCGGTGTGCGAAGCCGTTGGTATTCCTCCGGTGCTGCATCTCGGCTCCTGCGTGGATAACAGCCGTATCCTGATGGCAGCCACCGCCATGGTTAAGGACGGCGGCCTGGGCGACGACATCAGCGACCTGCCCGTAGCCGGGGCGGCGCCGGAGTGGATGAGCGAGAAGGCAATATCCATCGGCCAGTACTTCGTGGCTTCCGGGGTATTTACCGTTTTTGGGGTTACCTGGCCCACGCTGGGTAGCAAAGAGGTGACCGATTTCCTGTTTAAGGATATGGAAGATATGTATGGCGGCATGTGGGCTTTTGAGCCCGACCCGATTCAAGCCGCCCAGCTTATGATTGCCCATATTGATAAGAAACGTAAGGCTCTGGGCATTGATAAGGCTAGAGAGCGAGTGCTCTACGATATGGCGATGAGAAGGGAGCTGGAATAGGCTTCTAAGCCTAAAGAACTAGGATATAGGGGGTTTTAGATATGTCTAAGATTATTGCCTCAGCAGCTATTAGAGGAGCTTATAAGATTATTGGCCAGGCGGAGAAGAAGTGGCAGGAGGCTATGGACAAGTGGGGAGCCAAGGAACCGGTGGGCTTCCCCAATACTGCCTATTATCTGCCGGTAATTTATGGAATCCTGGGAAGCAAGGTGGAAAAGCTGGGCGATATGGAGCAAATACTAAAGAAGTGTAAGTCCCTGCTGCCACCCCCGGTAAGAGAAGAGCACCCCTTGCCCTATCTGGCGCCAGCTCTGGATGCTGGAATGGCTACCTTCTTTGCCGAGGAGTTAATAGAAGCCATAAGGTATCTGGAACAGCCTGACTTCTATACCAAAAAGGAAGACCCCACCGATAGTAATATCTGGTTGGGTGCCGCTGATGATGTCATCCTCCGAAAGAGAGGGATTGAGTTTGTTGATGGTACTGCCCCCGGTTTTGCCGCCGTCGTTGGGGCTGCTCCCACCAGTGAAATAGCGGCCAATATTGCCCAGGAGCTCCAGCAGAAGAACCTCTATGTGTTTATGGCCTCCGAGTATAACGGCAAGAAGTTCTCGGAGCAGTTGGTGGAGGCGGGGGTGCAGATTGGCTGGCCCACCCGCCTGGTCTCCTTTGGGCCTGATATCAGCGCCGCCGTCTTCGCTATGGGCTTTGCCACCAGGGCGGCTATGTCCTTTGGGGGCATTGAACCCGGCGATTACCGAAAAATTCTTATCTATAATAAAGACCGCATCTTTGCCTTTGTTCTGCCCCTGGGCTATGTTACCGATGAGTGGTACGCCAATGCCGCCGGGGCAGTGAACTGGGGATTCCCCACCATTGCCGATACCCCCATACCCGAGGTCCTGCCCACCGGTATCTGTACCTATGAGCATGTTGTCTCCAATATCCCCCACGATAAAATAGTGGCCAAAGCCGTAGAGGTGAGGGGACTGAAGGTTAGCGTGGCTGTGGTGCCGGTTCCGGTAGCCTACGGCCCCGCCTTTGAGGGGGAGAGGGTGCGTGGTGAGGATATCTACCTGGAGACTGGCGGCGGCAGGACAGCGATGGTGGAGTGGGTTA
>CAZQXA010000084.1:0-5588 GCA_964597155.1 uncultured Dehalococcoidales bacterium | reverse complement strand
CAATTATACGGTAGTACTATGTGGCTTGGTACACTTCGACAAAGCCAACCACCCTTAGTAAAAGCCATAATAAAAATGAGCCCGCCTATGACAAAAGTAATGAGCTTAATACTCTCCAAGCACATACGTGAATACGAACGAGACACGGGAACCATAAACTTACCTAAAGACCTCTATCATCATTTAGGATTAGAGGAGTATATATAAATGGCCATCAAAACAATTGCGCAAACTAAGTCTGCCCGACCAGATTTAGAATATAGTGCATCGGGCATTGGTATTAATTTCTCGCATGCAGCCTCACCCTCGTTAGATATGCTGAGAGAATGGTTAAATGTGCAAACAGCTCTCAGAGCTTCTATGACTCAATGCTACCAAACTATGGCAGCGGAAAATTTGAGGTTCGCTGAAGAAGCTTTGCCGATAGTCCTTGAAACATGGCCAAAATGGGAATAATAACCGATGGCGGTAAAACGGGGTGAAATTTACTGGGTTGATTTTGGAGCACCACGAGGAAGTGAACAAGCCGGTAAGCGCCCTGCACTTGTGATTCAAAATGATATAGGTAATGAAACTTCCCCTATAACCATTATAGCTGCTATTACATCTAAGATAAAAAAACCATATCCCTTCCATGTACCAATTATAGCTACCGAAAGTGGCTTACCCAAAGATGGCACTGTTCTACTTGAGCAACTTCTCACTATAGCCCAAGACAAGTTATTACAGCGTTGTGGGCAACTAAGCCCTGATAAAATGGAAGAAGTCGACCGAGCATTAATGCACAGCTTAGGTATGATATGAGTCGGCTAAATGATATATCAGTAGTAAATCACATTTTATTTAAACAAATAGAAAATGCCCAGGCGGATTAACCTTGCCCAGACAATAGAAAAACAGCTGCCCATCGAACTGGTCAACTTTATGTGGGTGGCTGGCGAGATAGCTCACACCCGCGGGGAGAGATTATACCTGGTCGGCGGCGTCGTCCGCGACCTGCTCCTGGGGCAAGCCAACCTTGACATCGACCTGGTGGTGGAAGGCGATGCCATAGAGCTAGCCAAGCAGCTAAAAAGGATTAACCAGGCGAAAGTCACCACCCACCCCCGCTTCAATACGGCCAAACTCCAGTGGGACAACTGGAGCGTTGACCTGACCACCGCCCGCCGCGAGACCTACGAGAAGCCGGGGGCGCTGCCCACGGTGCAGCCCAGCTCAATTGAGGATGACCTTGCCCGCCGCGATTTCACCATCAACGCCATGGCTATCGGCCTCAACCCGGGATATTACGGCCAACCAGTCGACCCCCACGGCGGACGCGACGACCTCAAAGCCAGGATTATACGGGTGCTGCATGAGCAAAGCTTCACCGATGATGCCACCCGCATCTGGCGCGGCCTGCGTTATGAGCAGCGGCTGGACTTCCACCTGGAGAGAAAGACGCTAGCCCTCCTCCAGAGAGACATACCCATGCTGGATACCATCAGCGGCGACCGCATACGATACGAGATGGAATGCATCTTAAAGGAGAAATACCCGGAGAAGGTCTTCCGCCGTGCTGCCGAACTGGCAGTGCTGCCCAAGCTGCACCCGGCGTTAAAGGGCGACGGCTGGCTGGTGGAAAGGTTCGAGCAAGCCCGCGCCGTATCCTCCCCCGAACCCCCAGAGATTGGAATTTACCTGTCCCTCCTGGTCTACCCATTGACTGCTGAGGAAACGGGGCGCCTTATATCACGCCTCAGGCTGCCCAAGTCCTTGGCCCAGGACCTTAAGGATACCATCACCCTCAAGGGCAAAATGCGGTTATTGGCCACCCCGGGCATGTCCCCAAGCGGCATTTACCGCCTCCTTGACGGCTACACTTCCCCGGCAATGGTGGCAAACTCCCTGGCTACCGAATCCCCGGCGGCAAGCCAGAATATCCACCTCTACCTCACCCGGCTGAAAGACATCGAGATATCGCTTACCGGCGATGACCTGATACGAATGGGCGTAGATGCCGGCCCCGATATAAAAGAGATAATGGAGCTGCTGCACAAGGCGAGGCTGGACGGGAAAATAAGCAGCAAAGAGGACGAGGAGGAAGTGGTTAAGGGGTGGCTGGAGTCAAAACAGGGCGGGACTAGTTACTCCCCTACTCCACCCGCTTGAACATCTTGCCTGGCGTGCCGCAGACCGGGCATTTCTCCGGGGCTTCCCCGGCAACGGTATAGCCACAGACCGGGCAGACAAAGTAAGGCTCAGCCTTCATCTCTTGCCCCGCCTCAAGGGCTTCAAGCGCCTTCTGGTAAAGCTGGTGGTGGACCTTCTCCACCTTGTTGGCATAGTCAAAGGTAATCTCAGCCTTTTTGTTTGCCTCAGCCTTTGCCTGCTCAATGAAAGGGGGGTACATCTGGCTAAACTCGTAGTTCTCCCCGCTGATAGCCGCCTGAAGGTTTTCCTTAGTCCCGCCGACGCCGCCCATAGCCCTAAGGTGACTAGCGGCGTGCACCGTCTCTGCGGCTACCGCCGCCCGAAACAGCCTGGCTATCTGGGGATGTCCCTCTTTATCCGCCACCTCGGCAAAGAACAGGTACCGGCGGCTGGCCTGGCTTTCTCCGGCAAAAGCCTCCTCCAGATTCTGCTGCGTCTTGCCCATCTTAAAACCTCCCGCTTTAAAAGCTACCTCTTACTCTGCCACGGCTTATACTGCCGGTCGAAGATAAAGCTTCCCTTAACGCCGCTCTTGTCCAGGTCTGCCTTGAGCCTGGTCAGTGACTTCAAAACGCAAAAAACGGGAAGGGCTAGGGAATAGAGAATAAGGGGCAGCTCCCCGCCAAAGAGCCAGACAAACAGGGGGAGCAAGGCCAGCCCCACCGCTGATGACAGCCTGGCATTGCTGGTAATAAAGGTAACTATCGCTATTATGCCAAAGCTAATGGCAAAGGGAATGGGCGCCAGGGGAAGGAGCACCCCCATGGTGGTAGCCAGCCCCTGCCCTCCCTTGAACTTAAGCCAGACCGGCCAGTTATGTCCCGCCACCGCGGCAAAGCCAGCAGCGAAGACCCAGGGCCAGGAGAGGTCCAGCCACTGGGCAATAAGCACGGCCAGCGAGCCTTTAGCGATATCAAAAAAGACAACGGTAAAGCCGGCGAAAGCCCCTACCTCCCGTATGGTATTCAATGCCCCCATATTGCCGCCGCCCACCTTCCTGATATCCACCCCCTTTATCAGACGGCCGGCAATATAGGCAAAGGGGATAGAGCCTAATAGATAACCGATAACGATAGCCAGAACCCCGATTCCTGCCATTTTGACCTCCTAAAGACTACATTTTACCCCAAAAAGACGGTTCATGCCACCTGTTTAAAGAGATGGCAGGGTATCAGCCAGATAGGATTCCAGCCCCTGCTGCCGGCAGCGCTGGTATAAGTCCTCAGCCCGGGCTTTATCCTCCATTATGGTAAAAAGGGCCGGACCCGAGCCGGCGAGGTGGACATGGGCAGCGCCGAGTTTCAGATAATGCTCTCTATAGACCCCGAGTTCGGCAAAGAAGTCAAAGGCGACATTCTCAAAGGTGTTGAAAAGCATTGAAGGCTTGAGTCTCCCGCCCTCGTTTAACACGCCTACCAGCCTTTGCGTAATCTGCCCGTCGGTATAGTGGCCGGGCTTCAGGCGGGCATAGAGCTGCCTTGTTTTCTCTTGCACAGGGGGCAGAGGGGGCATAAGCAGCACCACCCAGCTATGGGGTAATGGGGGCAAGGGGATTACCCTCTCCCCCCTCCCCTCCACCAGCGCCGTGCCCCCGTAGAGAAAGAAAGCCACATCCGAACCCAGCGCCGGCGCCAGCTCAAGCAACACTCGAGGTGATAGCCCCAGCTGCCAGAGCCGGTTAAGCCCGCTCAAGACAGCGGCGGCGTCACTACTATCCCCACCCAGCCCCGCCGCCAGAGGGATGCCCTTTTTGATTTCAATGGTCGCCCCCCTAGAAAAATTGCTGACTTGCTTGAGCAGGGCTGCTGCCCTTGACACCAGGCTCTCCTCGGGGGCGAAGCCCGGGTCATCACCGGCAAAGCGGAGCCTATCGCTCAAGCGGAAACGAAGGCTATCGCACAGGTTTATTGCCTGGAAGACGCTGCGGATTTCATGGAAGCCATCGGGTCGCTCGCCCAGGACTTCAAGGGTCAGGTTAATCTTGGCCGGCGCTTTAACGGTCAGCATCTTTCTTTTCTCCAGAAACCCGCCACAGCCCTGCCCACTCCTCCATGGTTATGGTCTCCGCCCGCCGCTGGGGGGCGATACCGACTCTCTCTAAGAGGGGCAAAACCTCGGTCTTGGTTTTGCCCAGACCTAAAGCCAGAGAATTGGCTATCTGCTTGCGGGGTGCAGTAAAACCAGCCCGCACCAACTCAAAAAAGCCTTTTTCATCAACAGCCACCGCCGGCTGGGGATAGAGGCCGATGCGCAATATTGCCGAGCTAACCTCGGGAGGCGGGTAGAAGCACTCAGCCGGGACAAGGCTTATTATCCTCGGCTCACCGTAGTACTGGACGCTGACGGCGAGCAAACTCATATCGCCGGGCTTGGCGGCAATGGCCTCGGCTACCTCTTTTTGCACCATGACAACCATAACCTGCGGCTTAGCCGAAGCCTCAAGAAAATGGCGCAGGACGGGGGAGGTAATGTAATAGGGAAGGTTAGCCACCACCTTATAGCCCAGTCCCGCCTGTCCGGCTAGCAAATCTTGTGGTGAGATTTTGAGCACATCTTCATTGATGATGGTAACGTTGTTAAAAGAAGCCAGCGTCTGCTTTAGGAGAGCCGCCAGCTTATCATCCAGCTCAACGGCGATTACCTGGCCGGCTTTTTGGGCTAATTCCCTGGTCAGGATGCCCAAGCCGGGACCTATCTCGATAACAACATCGTTGGGCTTTAGTTCGGCGGCGGAAGCGATGACCTCCAGCACCTCGCCGTCAATAAGGAAGTGCTGCCCCAGCCCCTTTCTCGCCTTGAGGCCAAAACGGCGCAGCAAACTTCTGGTTTGAGCCAGCAATGAATCCGGGCTTTTGTCCATGCCAAAACCAATGAGGCCGTGCACCTGCCCTCGACCCCGCCTAATAGCTTGCCTGCGCCAGCCAGCTCCAACCAGGTAGCCCTGCGGCACCCGGGGCTTCTATTTACCGCTGCTTCCTCTCAGACCTGACGGGATTCATAGAGCTCCGCCGCGCAGGACCCAGCCTTCAACACCGCTTAGCCCAAGTAGTCCCACCAGACAAAGGCCTCAAGCAGGAATTCGACCTCGCTATAGCGGATTGCGAGTTCAGGGCACCGCTAGCTCCCCGTCTAGCACGACCTCAACAAAATGCTAATCCGTGCTCGCCGCTTTGTCAAGCTAAAATGGGGGATAATCTATCCCCCTCCCCTACTTAAGCGGTTCTCTTTCTTCCCATACCCACCCGCCCTTCAAAGGCATAGCCTTTAACAATCTTTCACCACCTCCACCAAAAAGGAAAGAATAGGGGCGCTAGCCTCTGTGGGTGGGTTGGGTGGGAAGATAATACCTTCGCTAAACAGGGGGGTGGGGGGAAAAAGACCCCAAAAAAGAAAAG
>CAZQXA010000083.1:0-5636 GCA_964597155.1 uncultured Dehalococcoidales bacterium | reverse complement strand
TTAGAGGCTTAAAGGTCTATGGCTACCACCAAGCTTGATATTGTTACTGCGGAGAGAGTGGTTTTCTCCGATGATGTGGATGAGGTGATTGCTCCCGGTGTTGAGGGTCAACTGGGGCTTTTGCCCCATCATGCCCCGCTGATGACCATGTTACTACCCGGTGAGCTTCTGGTGAGGAAGGGTGGGGATGAGTTCTACTTGGCCATTAGTGGGGGCTTTCTTGAGGTGCGCCCTGATAGGATTATAGTCCTGGCTGACGCTGCGGAGAGGGTTGAGGAGATTGACATCGCCCGGGCTGAGGAAGCCAAACGCCGGGCTGAACAGCGGCTGGCGGAGCGTGTTCCCGGGCTGGATATGGCTCGGGCTGAGGCCGCGCTGCGCCGCTCACTGATCCGCCTGAGGGTGGTGGAGAGAAGAAGAAGGCACAGGGTACAGCCCACCTAGCAATCCCAGTCCAATCCTACATTATTTTAAGCTTGGGCTAAATAATCTCGAGAGTAGCTCTGGTGCCCGCTTTGGCGGCCATCACTCTAATCAAGGTGCGCATGGCTTGGGCGACACGACCCTGCTTGCCAATAACCCTTCCTTTATCATCATCAGCGACCTGTAACTTGAGCGTTGTGCCCTCGTCAGTGGTCTCCTCAGTTACTACCACATCATCAGGTGCATTGACAATGGCTTTGGCGATGTATTCGACTAGTTCTTTCATGTTTTCTCCTCGGTTGTTTCGGTTTGTTCCTTGCCAGCCTTAGCTTTTTTGGTGGCGCTGGCTTCGGGTTCTGCCTTTGCTTTGGGTTCTTCTGTAATTCTGGCTTCAGGTTCCTCCTTGATTGTTTTGGCTTCTTTGGTGGCTTTAGCTTCAGGTTCTTTGGTTACTTCAGCCTTGGCTTCTTCGGCGGCTTTAGCTTCAGGTTCTTTGGTTACTTCAGCCTTGGCTTCTTCGGCGGCTTTAGCTTCAGGTTTTTCGGCGACTTCGGCCTTAGCTTTCTTCTTACTGGCTTTGGGTTTGGCGGGGGCGCCGGCTTTGATTTTTGCCTTCCTGGCTTCAGATTCTTCGATAATGCCGGCTTTAGCCAGCAGCCTGGCGGCGGTATCTGTGGTCTGGGCTCCGTGGCTTAGCCAGTGGCGCGCTTTTTCCTCATCGATGACTATTGTTTCCGGGTTGGTCAGGGGATTATAGTGACCGATAATAGCAATGAATGCCCCATCTCGGGGGGCTCGGACATCGGCTACCACCAGGCGGTAGCTTGGACTTCTTTTGGCGCCTACGCGGCGTAATCTGATTTTTACCAATTTTTACCCTAGCCTTTTTAGGCTCTATTATGCGCTATAATCACCCCGCTGTCAATGGGGATAGTTTTGGGGGTGTTTAGAGTGCGTTTTTATTTCCCACCCTCCCGCCCAATAGGGGTTTTACCTCTATTAGCTTCTTTTTAGCCCCTTTATCCCCACCATTTTAGAGCGGGTCTTACTTCCCACCCTAACCCACCCTATGGGGGCTGGCGGCTAACCTTTCGCTTTTGGTGGGAGGAAAAGGGGAATACCATCCCGATGGGGGGAGGGGAAAAAAGTCTTAGAAGCGGAGCTTATGAGGGCGGGCGGGTATGGGAAGAAAAACAAACTTTGAAAGGGAGGGTGGGGGATGAGTTTAGCAAAAATCTGGCGGCTAAAGTTGTCACGGCGCTTTCCAGTCGCTATAATCAGGGTTGTGAAAGTAAACAGCTTACACAGCTGGCAGGTCAGCACCGCTGAAGCTTTTGATATACAGCTCAGGTTAGCATCACAGGTTTCCCGAAGCAATGAAGTGACCAGCCCAAAGTTTGTCGCCGGCGTGGATATATCGGTGGACCGGGAGCGGGGGACGGCTACCGGGGCGGTGGTGGTCTTGGACTATCCCCAGCTTGGCTTGGTGGAGACAAAGGTGGTAAGTGGCCGGGTTGATTTCCCTTATGTCCCCGGTTTGCTATCCTTCAGGGAGGCGCCGTTGACCCTGGCGACTTTCCAGCAGCTAAGTGTTACCCCTGACCTTGTCCTGGTTGATGGGCAGGGAATCGCCCATCCACGGCGATTGGGACTTGCCTCTCACCTTGGACTTTTTCTTGATACCCCGACCATCGGCTGTGCCAAATCACGGCTCTGCGGCAGCCACCGGGTGCCCGATGAGGAGGCTGGCAGCTATGCCGAGTTGGTGGATAGGGGTGAGACTATAGGTGCCGCCCTGCGCACCAGGCCGGGGGCGAGCCCTATCTATGTTTCCATCGGTCATAGGGTTGACCTGGAGGCGGCTATCTATTGGGTGCTGGAGTGCTGCCGAGGCTACCGTTTGCCCGAACCTACTCGCCTAGCCCATCTGGCGGCGGGAGGGAATCTAAAGCCGCCAAAGGATAGTATTGCCGCAGGACTACAGCGGAGGCTTTTATAGATGCAGGAATTAAGGGACAAGCTAAAGGATTTAAACTCCAGAATCTCTATGGCTATGGTGCATCTTTGACATCGCCAGTAGGGAAAAGGAGATTGCCCGCCTAGAGAAGCAGTCGGCTGAGCCTGACTTCTGGGCAGACCAAACAAAAGCGCAGGGTGCTATGCGCCGATTGGCTGAGCAGAAGAAAGTGGTGGAGCGGTGGTGGGGACTGGAGAAACAGGCGGCTGACATTACTGAGTTAATTTCTCTGGAGGATAGCTCGCTGGAGTCCGAGATTGTCTTGGAGGTGAAAAAGCTAGCCTCTCGCCTTGATGAGATGGAACTGGAGGTGGCTTTTAGCGGTGAGTATGACGATAGGAATGCCCTTCTCTCTATCCATGCCGGGGCGGGGGGCACCGAGTCTCAGGACTGGGCGCAGATGCTGATGAGGATGTACCTGCGCTGGGCGGAGCGGCGTGGTTATCAGGCTGAGGTGCTGGATGTTTCCCCAGGGGAGGAGGCGGGGATAAAGAGCGCTGTTATCGGGGTTAAGGGCGATTATGCCTGCGGCTACCTGAAATCGGAGCACGGCGTCCATCGGCTGGTCAGGCTTTCCCCCTTTGATGCCGACCATGCCCGGCATACCTCCTTTGCTCTGGTGGAGGTAATGCCTGAAGCCGAAGCCGATGTTGATATTAAGATAGAGCCCGATGATTTGAAGATTGATGTCTTTCGCTCCAGCGGGCCGGGAGGACAGCATATGCAGAAGACGAGCAGCGCGGTGAGGCTCACCCATCTGCCCAGCGGGCTGGTGGTTTCCTGCCAGAGCGAGCGTTCCCAGCATCAGAACAAAGAAATCGCCCTGAAGATACTCCGCTCCCGCCTTCTGGAGCTGGAGCTGGCCAAGAGGGCGGAGGAGAGAGCCAGGATTAAGGGGAAGCGCATTGATGCCGGCTGGGGCAACCAGATAAGGAGCTATGTCCTCCATCCCTATAAGATGGTCAAGGACCACCGGACGGATTACCAGACCAGCGATACCGAGGGCGTGCTGGACGGGGGGCTGGACGATTTTATATCCGCCTATCTCAGGTCAAAGCTGGGTGAAGAATGATAAAAAGGAGTGAATTGTCCGGTTTTTATCGTTGGTTATGCGTCCCACCCTAACCCACCCTAAAAGGCTGTGCCTTTAAAATTCCCTTGAAAAGGGGGGTGGTAAAAAGGGCTTTAGCCCGATTCCTTAAAGGGTGGTGGGCGGGAAAAGATATAAAACGGGTGGGGGGAAAGTAAAGCTTAAGTTTTTGAGGGGAAAAGATTGATTAAGAAATTATTTATATTAGCTTTAGCCCTTTGCCTATTCTTGGCAATATTAAGTCCGTCTCTGGTTCAAGCCCAGGGTGAGTTAACCGTGCTGGATAGCTCGGCTACGGCCATGTTTCCCGCCCAGCTCAACTTTAACCTCTCCGCCCGGAGCAATGTCAATATTACCGATATTCGCTTATGCTATACCGTTGAGCGGACTGGCTTTGCCCAAGTTGTCAGCGAAGCCTACGTTGAATTTACACCCGATACTATAGTTGATGTCAGCTGGGCTTTGTCAATGGTTTATTTTGGCGGACTACCGCCCGGCTCCAGTATGGAATACTGGTGGAAGGTAGCCGATGCCAGTGGCAACAGGGTGGAAACGACTCCGGCATCGGTCCAGTTTGACGATGTCCGCTATTCATGGCGCAGTTTAACCGAGGGTGAGATAACCATTTACTGGTATCAGGGGGACCAGTCCTTTGCCCAGGAGCTGATGGCAGCCGCCCAGCAGGCGCTGGTGAGGCTGGCTAGCGATACCGGCGCCGAGCTGGGAACGCCGGTCAGGCTCTATATCTACGCCAGTTCTGATGATTTGAGGGGGGCCATGATTTTTCCTCAGGAGTGGACGGGTGGGGTGAACTTTCCCCAATATCATATCATTGCTATTGGCATATCTGAGGCTAATATCACCTGGGGCAAGACGGCGATTGCCCACGAGCTGACGCACCAAGTCATATATCAGGTGACGGCAAATCCTTATAATAGCTTGCCCCCCTGGCTTGATGAAGGTCTAGCCACTTATTCCGAAGGGGAGCTCAGCCCATTTTTAGCCAGCTATCTGGAGACGGCAGTAGCCGATGATAGCCTTATCTCGGTGCAGAGCCTCTCCAGCCCCTTCTCCGCTTATGCCGAGGAGGCTTACCTGAGCTATGCCCAAAGCTATAGCCTGGTTGAATTCCTCATCAACACCTACGGGCAGGTCAAGATGCTGCAGCTTCTGAATGTCTTTAAAGAAGGTAGCGGCTACGACGCTGCCCTGGAAAGTGTCTATGGCTTTGATATGGACGGTCTGGACAGTTTGTGGCGAGAGCATATCGCCCAGCAATACTAGGGCTTTTTTAAGGTAAAAGGTAATGGCCAAGAAATCGTTTACTATTCATGATTTGCCTATCTCGGAGCGGCCCAGGGAGAGGCTACAGAAGCTGGGGGTGGAAGCCCTATCGGCACAGGAAATCCTGGCGGTGATTCTGGGTCGCGGCGTTAGCGGTGAATCGGTGATGGTGACCGCCCAGAGGCTCTTATCTCAGTTCGGCAGCCTCAAGGGCATCGCCGATGCCTCGGTGGAGGAGTTGTCAGGGGTGAAGGGGATTGGTCTGGCCAAGGCGGCTCAGCTTAAGGCTGCCTTTGAGCTATCCAGCCGGCTGGAGGGTTATGCTCAAGTTGGGGATAAGCCGGTAGCCAAGACCCCCGAGGATGTGGCCAGCCTGGTGGGTGCCAGGCTCAAAGGGAAAAAGAAGGAGTTTTTCCTGGCGCTCCTGCTGGATACCAGGAACCAGCTGATAAGAGTGGCTGAGATTGCCATCGGCAGCCTGGATACCAGTATCGTTCACCCCAGAGAGGTGTTCAAGGAGGCGATTTCAGCCAGTGCCGCTGCCGTAATCCTTGTCCATAATCACCCCTCCGGCGACCCCCAAGCCTCGGAAGATGACATAAAGTTAACCAAGAGGCTGGCTGATGTGGGGGAACTGCTGGGCATAGAGGTGTTAGACCATATTATCATCGGCGATAGAAGGTTCTTCAGCCTGAAGAGGGAAGGGCTATTTTGAGATGTATTACTTCGCTTACGCTTCTAACCTGAACAAGAAACAGATGCAGGAGCGCTGCCCCGGAGCCAAGCCGGTGTCGGTGGCGACACTCAGCCACTACCGGCTGG
>CAZQXA010000082.1:0-5657 GCA_964597155.1 uncultured Dehalococcoidales bacterium | reverse complement strand
CCAGAGGATATAGCCGGAGCCGCTCTATTTTTGGCATCGGAGCTTTCGTCTTTTATTACCGGTGCCACCATACCGGTTGCCGGGGGAATACCCCTGTCGCCATATCATGAAATGTACTAAGGGGGTGAAATCATGTAACTTGGGATTCGACAAATCAAATCTCTTTAGAGGGGAGGCAATAACATGTCAGCTAAAAGCTCAATAGAGAAATATAAGGATTGGATGCGTGCCCATGAGTTTCAGGGGCAGGTTGACCCAACCGGATGGGCCAAGGTGGGCGGTCTGATTGACGTCGAAGCCTCCGGTGTAAGGATTAAGGACATTGACGGCAACGAGTATCTTGACATGACTTCTTGCGGTTTGTGCGACGCTGTGGGTTACGGGAATAAGGAAGTGGCTGAGGCGGCCAGGGCGCAGATGCTCAAGCTCAACAATGCTATGGGCTTTGGTGGTGTGACCAACATACCGAGGATTGAGCTGGTACACAAGCTTGCCCAACTTTCGCCGGGAATCTCACGTTTCATCTTTGAAAACAGCGGCTCCGATGCCGTGGAAACTGCTATCAAGATTGCCCGCTGGTACTGGCGCCAACAGGGGAAAGACAAATACAAGATAATTTTCCGTGACCGGGAATACCACGGCGCCACCTACGGGACGATGAGCGCTACTAGTGTGCTTGACATAAATAATGAAGACTTTGGCCCCTTTGTCCCTGGCTTTGTCAAGTTCCCCTGCGCTTACTGCTACCGTTGCCCCTGGGGAAAATCGTATCCCGGCTGCAACATTGAGTGTGCCCAAGCCCTGGAGGAGACCATCAAAAAAGAAGGGGAGGATACGGTAGCCGCCTTCCTCGCTGAGCCAATAATCGGTGGCTCCGGCTTTATTGTGCCTCCGCCGGAATACTGGCCGAAGGCAAGGGAAATATGCACCAGGCATAACGTACTGTTGATTGCCGATGAGGTGATAACAGGCTGTGGTCGGACAGGCAAATTCTGGTGCCACCATCACTGGAATATCACCCCGGATATTCTCACCGCAGCCAAGATGCTTGGTGGTGGCTATGTCCCGATAGGCGCTGTCGGCATGACCGATGAGGTCTACAAGGGTACGATTAGGTCGGGCAAGGTCAATCCCCATCTGCACACCTTTGGCGGGCACCCGGTGATGTGCGCTGTTGCCTTGAAGGTTATTGAGATTATGGAGAGGGATAAGCTGGTGGAGATGGCGGCAAAGACAGGAGAATATATAAGGGGTCGCCTGACCGCCATCAAGGAGACGTCTCCTTATGTGGGCCATGTCGAAGGGATGGGGCTGATGTGGGCTATGGAAATAGTAGCTGATAAGCGCACCAAGGCCAGAATCACGGCCAAAGAACCGGTAATGAGACAAATAGGTAAACACTTAGCCGAAAAGGGCATAGGTGGCGGCTTTTCCGGGATACGCCGAGTGGAGAGACCCCTTGACTACGACCGATTCATGTTCTCTCCTTCACCGGTGATGGGCAGAAAAGATTTGGACTATGTAATAGACTCAATGGAAGAGGCAATACTGAGTATCAAGGTTTAAAATGTGGGATAAACTTTAGGAGGTGAGAAGAAATGGCAAAACGAAAATACGCCAAAAATATCATAACTAAAACCAGGCCCCTCCCTAAGGAGATAATGGAAAAAATGAAGGCGCTGCCCAAAGAAGTAACCTCGGCGGTCAAAGCAACTCGTCTGTTATGGTTGGACGATAAGGTTGCCAAGGGGGCTTTTTACATGGAGGGTCTCTGGTTTTGGGAAGGCTCTCAGAAGGTTTCTATGGAGGAGCCTCATGTACACGATTTTGACGAGATTATAGGATTTATTGGTACTAACCGGCAGGACCCGCATACTCTGGGGGGAGAAGTTGAGCTATGGCTGGATGACGAAAAATATATTCTCAAGAAGAGCTGCTTCGTCTTTGTCCCCAAAGGACTGAAGCATTGCCCCTTACTATTCCGGAGGATAGACTCTCCCATTTTCTGGTTTACCATTGGCAATGCAAGCATGTACTCCAGAAAGTCTAAATAAACACCTTGAGTTTGCTTTAAGGCCAAATAAAAATCGGCCTGTAGTTAAGGCCGATTCCAACCACGATTTTTGGTTTTAAGTAGGCCGTACAGGTCTCGAACCTGTGACCCCCTGATTAAAAGTCAGGTGCTCTGCCAACTGAGCTAACGGCCCACTAAAACACTAGCCAGTTTAGCAAATCCCGCTTTCAAACGCAACCTGTAAAGCCAGTCTGGACTCTCACCCCTAGCCGCTATTATAATTATAATTAGAGATATAAGGGACGAAGAGATGGATAAGCCGACCAGAGAAGTGTTGATTAATCAGACAAGGCTGGCTATTATCCAGGGAGATATTACCCGGCAGGCTACCCAGGCTATAGTCAATGCCGCCAACCCGGGGTTGATGGGTGGCGGGGGCGTTGATGGCGCTATTCATCAGGCGGGAGGCCCGACTATCCTGGAGGAGTGTAAACAGATTGTAGCCAGGCAGGGGCGTTTGCCCACAGGCAAGGCGGTTATCACCGGAGGGGGAAATCTGCCGGCAAGATATGTAATTCATACCGTCGGCCCTATCTGGCAGGGGGGAAATAAGGGTGAAGCGACTCTGCTGGAGAGCGCCTACCGGCAGAGCCTGAAGCTGGCAGCCGAAAAGAAGCTGGCCAGCATTTCTTTTCCCTCAATCAGCACCGGCGCCTATGGCTACCCCTTAGCTTTGGCCGCCAGAGTGGCTATTAAGGCAGTAGTCTCTTTCCTCAGAGAGTCGGCTGGCTCGCTTGGGGAAGTGGTCTTTATCCTCTTTGACTTCAGGACCTATGAAGCCTACAGCTCTGCCCTTGGAGAGGTGGCATCATGAAGATAGGGGTAGTCTCTGATACCCATGCCACTTCATTGGCCGAGCTTCCTGATAAGCTACTATCTGCCCTGGCTGGGGTGGAGCTGATAATCCATGCCGGGGATTTTATAGCCAAGGATGTGCTTGATGGCTTGAAGCGGCTGGGGGAGGTGAAGGCGGTGCAGGGTAATATGGACTCTGGCGAGCTTAAGCGGATTCTCCCCGAAAAGGAGCTGGTGGTAGTGGCAGGGAGAAGAATCGGTATTATCCACGGCTGGGGTAGCCCCTATGGTCTAGACGATAGGGTAGGGAAGATGTTTAAAGATGTCGATGCTATTGTCTACGGTCATTCCCATTACTCCCAGAACGAGGTAAAGAGGGGCGTCCTTTTCTTTAATCCGGGTAGAGCCAGAAACTCCTTTGGCATCTTAACCGTTGGCCAGAAGATTAGCGGGGAGATAATAAACCTCTAAATAATAGGGGGGAGGGTATGGCATATCGAAGTCGCAGCGTAACTGTCGTCTGGGCGATAATAGCCCTAAACCTGATGCTGTTTATCGCCACCTCTATTAATCCCAATCTCGTTGATGCGCTTGGTTTACAGCGAGCGCTCTTTCTGGAAAGACCGTGGACTATAGTGACCAACCTATTTATCCACGCGAATATTTGGCATATTCTGGCCAACATGCTAACCCTTTACTTCTTCGGCAGCTACCTGGCTAGTCTGCTCGGGGTTAAAAGGTTCCTCATAGCCTACTTTGCCGGAGGCATACTGGGTAGTGTTTTCTATATACTGCTTGGTCCAGAATATTCCACAGTGGTAGGTGCCTCGGGGGCTATCTTTGCCCTCGGGGGAGTGCTCGCGGTGATGAGACCGAGGTTGAGAGTTTTTGTTTTCCCCATACCAGCCCCGCTTCCCCTCTGGGCAGCAGTTATTGGTGGTTTTGTCATACTCTCCCTTTTTCCCGGCGTAGCCTGGCAGGCTCACCTTGGCGGACTGCTTCTTGGTCTGGTAGCCGGCTACTTCTTCAGAAGGAGAGAGCGGCAGTACTACTCTTGACGATAGCCAGAAGATGGTTTATCCTACAGAAAAGCAGCTAGGATAGCGGTCTGTTGGAAGTATCTTATCTAACATTATTAATTTTGTCCGCTTTTGGGCTGGGTGCCTGCCCCTTCTCGGTGTGGATTGGCCGCTGGTTCTTAGGCAAAGACATCAGAGATTACGGGGACGGTAATCCCGGGGCGGCCAATGTTTTCCGCGCTGGAGGCCGCAAGCTGGGCTTCCTGGCGTTGTTTTTAGACATAGCCAAGGGTTTCCCCTTCGTCTTCCTGGCAGGCTCGTTTTTTGAGCTCCCCGAGGCAGCCGTTCTGGCTGTAGCCATGAGTGCCATATTGGGACACGCTTTCTCTCCTCTGCTCCAGCTAAGAGGGGGAAAGGCGATAGCCATTACCTTCGGTGCCATCCTAGCCCTGCCCCAGCACGAGATTCTGGTTACCTTTACCGCCTTTACCCTCCTCGGCTTCCTTTTTATAGAAATCAACGCCTGGTCGGTGATATTCGGTGCTACCGGCTCGCTGGCTTTTATACTAGCCACTAGGGGAGGCTCCTGGGAGGCGCTGTTTATGCTGTGTCTACTGGGGCTATTAGTATTTAAGCACTTTGATGAGTTAAAGAGTGTACCCAGGATTAAGGTAAAAATCCGCACCTGGCTGCAATCAAGGGAACGGGAACCTTAAGCGAGGCTTTTCTCCAGCGTCCCTGATGTCACTTCCAATTTCTATTTTTACCTTTTTTGAATCAACTCTATAATAATTCCACCCACGTTAAGGTCGAGGTAAGCGATTCCAAGACCACCGGGCAGCTTAGCCCGAAGCAATTCAGTAGCTCCCTCCTTAATAAGCCTGGCTACCTCCTTATCAAAGTCTGCTACGGCAAACATTATATGTTGAATACCTTCCCCTTTACTATCCAGAAATTCTTTGTGGACAGATTTCCCCTCAAGCGGCTGGACCAGCTCAAGTTGCACATCTCCTACCTGGGCCATACTTATTTTAACCTTACCCTTATGGGGCTGGCCGCGATACCATTCCTCTCTATCCGGTGGCAGAAGTCTAGATTCAAATGGGCCTATGCCCAGGGAAGATAGGCGCTTAATAGCCTTGTCCGTGTCTCTAACCACCACCCCCACCTGCATTATTTTCCAGGATTGTGTTTTTGTTTTCATGCTTTTCTCCACTTGTACCTTCTCCTTTTTATACTAATTATATTTACTTGCCGGTGATTGGATGTTGGTAATGATAAGGTAGATGATAACCGGACGGGTAAGGGTGAAAATTGGGCGCTGGAGCATCCGCGTCTGGCCTATTCAAGAGACCCAATAAGGGTATTCGGAGCCATCCCGCTTCGAAGGAAGTGAAAAACGTTACATTCCAGTGCAACTTCTTAAACTTCCATTTGCCATTCTCTTTAACATACTCATTTTCATAATACCCCTGCACCCATTGTTGCCGGGGAATTCCGCCTACCATCATGGCCTCAGCTAACCAGGTATTCCATCGCCCCTTGGCCGTTTTGCCGGAAGGGTCTATATCAATTACATCCTGACTCATTAAGATAAGAATGTTGATCCACTCGGGAACAGTCTTCTTCCCTTCAGGGATCAGGTCATTGTCTAAAAAGAACTTCTTCACACCTTCTTTGCCCAGGAACAAACCGGTACTTTCTATCTCAATTGACTCGGTATCATCAGAAAACAAATCTACCACTTCCTGGCGATGATGCGTATCCAT
>CAZQXA010000081.1:0-5658 GCA_964597155.1 uncultured Dehalococcoidales bacterium | reverse complement strand
GCCCGGATAAACTCCGGAAGAGGCTGGAAAAGAGGGGACAATCGGTGATTGTGGTCGGTGATGACTCAGCGGTCAGGGTCCATATTCATACCTTAGACCCCGGCGATATTATGAGCTTTGTCGTCCCGCTGGGAACTCTGCATGAGATAAGTATACGCAATATGGATGAGCAGTACCGTGATTTCCTGGAGATGCAGAAGGAAAGGATGCCCGCCGTTGAGATAGCTATTGTGGCCGTGGTCGTCGGGGAGGGCTTGAACAATGTTTTTGCCAGTCTGGGGACTACCTTTATTGTGCCCGGTGGGCAGACGATGAATCCCAGCACCAAGGATTTGCTCCAGGCGGTGGAGGCGGTGCCTTCGGAGAAGGTTATTATTTTGCCTAATAACAAGAATATCGTGCTCACCGCCGGTCAGGTCCAGTCTTTGACCCAAAAGACCGTCAAGGTGGTGCCCACCAAGACAATCCCCGAGGGGGTAGCGGCACTTCTAGCCTTTGATTACGAGGCTGACCTTGAAGCCAACGTTCAGAATATGGAAAAGGCGCAGCAAGCTGTCAAGTCCATTGAGGTTACCCGGGCGGTACGCTCCACCCGCCTGGGCGGGCTGGACATCAAGAAGAAACAGGCCATCGCCTTTCTTGATGGAGACCTGGTGGCGGTGGCCGATAGTGCCGAGAAGGTTCTGGCTGAGGCGCTGGAGAAGGCGTGTCTGGGTGAGGCTGAGGTGGTTACCATCTACCACGGAGCTGATACCAATTCCACTGAGGCGGATAAGGTCGGTGCCACCATCCGCGAGAGGTATTCCCAGCTTCAGGTGGAGGTAGTTCAGGGTGGTCAGCCTCACTATAACTATATCGCTTCTGTAGAGTAAAGAGGGAGGGTTCTATTATGACGGTTAAAATTGTCACCGATAGCCTGGGTGACATACCCTCCGAGGTGGCGGAAAAGCTGGGGATTACCGTAATCCCGATAAATGTTCTCTTTGGCACCATAAATTACCGCGACGGTGTTGACCTGACCACGGAGCAGTTCTACGATAAACTGGCGGCGAGCAAGCTCTTTCCCACCACCATCGTGCCCCCCCTGGGCAGGTTCGCTGATACCTATGATAGGGTGGCTGAAGAGAGTAAGGAAATTCTGGTCATTACCAGTTCCCAGAAGCTCAGCGCCAGCTACGAGACGGCAGTGCTGGCTAAGGAGCGAATGAAGCGCCAGTGCCGGGTGGAGGTTATTGATTCTCAGTCGGCGGTTATGGCGCATGGGCTGATAGTTATATCCGCGGCTAAGGCAGCTAAAGGCAGGGCTAAGATGGATAGGTTGCTGGATATAACGCGCCAGAATATCCCCCGGGCAAATGTCCGCATGGCTTTTGATACCCTGGAATACTTAAGGCGGGGCGGGCGCATCGGCAAGGCGAAGGCTTTTCTGGGAACGGTGCTCAAGGTGACACCTATACTGGGCCTAAAAGATGGCGAGGTTTACCCCTTTGACCGGGAGCACTCCCGGGCTAGGGCGATAGACAACCTATACGACTTTGCTGCCAGCTTTACCCATGTTGAGGGGATAGCCGTGGAGCATGCCACCACCCCCGACGAAGCCGATGAGTTGTGCCAGCGGATTAGGGCCAGGTTTCCTAAAGAGCGCATCTACCGCTCTCATGTAAGCCCGGTAATCGGGGCGCATGTCGGTCCCCGCGTCCTGGGGGTAGCCGTGCTGGGGGACAGAGACTAGCGATGACGGTCAGGGTTGTTACCGACAGCGTAGCTGATTTGCCACCTGAGGTGGTTGAGGAGCTGGGGATTACCGTGATTCCACTGATTATCCGCTTCGGCACAGAGGTCTACCGCGATGGCATTGACCTCACTGCCGATGAGTTCTACGCCAAACTGGCTTCGAGCAAGCTCTTTCCCTCGACCTCAGTGCCGACGCCGGCAACCTTTGCCCAGGCTTATGACCAGCTGGCTAGGGAAACTGATGAAATCCTGGTCATTACCCTCAGCTCCAAGTTCAGCTTTATCTATGATGTGGCGCTACAAAGCGTCAGGCTGATGGAGCGGAAGTGCCGGGTGGAGGTAGTTGATTCAGAGTGGGCGACCACGGCCGAGGGATTCATAGTTATGGCGGCGGCTAAGGCGGCTAAGGCTGGGGCTAGCCTTGACAAAGTGGTAAGGGCAGCCCGTAAGACTATTCCGCGGGTAGATTTTTTGGCTGCCTTTGATACCTTGGAATACTTAAGGCGGGGCGGGCGCATCGGCAAGGCGCAGGCTTTTATGGGGTCCATGCTCAAGATAAACCCTTTGGTCACCTTAAGAGACGGTGTGGTTGAGCCGGCGGGCAAGACCCGCTCCCGGGCTAAGGCGATAGACCGCCTGTATGCTTTTGCTAGAGGCTATTCCCGTATTGAGGAGATGGCGGTGGAGAATACCGCCTGCCCTGAAGACGCCGAGGTACTGGTAGAGAGGCTCGGTGCTATATTCCCCTCTGGGAAAATCTATCGTTCCCGGATGACGCCGGCTATCGGCACCCATACCGGCCCCGGTCTGTTGCTGGTGTCCATACTGGGCGATAAGGGGTAATTTGCTTGGCTATTTGCCTTTTGCCAATGGAGACCAAGCCGTGTCTGTGAATATCGAGTCTCTACGTAAGATTCTCCAGCTTGAGCGGGAAAAGGGCTATTCCGATACCGCCGTAATCGGTGGTCTGGATGGGTTCCTCCACCGCTGGTCGGCTCAAGCCCTGGAATCGGTAACCAGCCCCCAGCTCTTGAGCCACTTTCGCCGGCTCCGCCTAGACGATTCCATATATGCCACACTAACCAAGCCGCGGCGGAAACGGTGGCTGGACGGGGTATTAGAGTTTCTGTCTGAAATGGAGCACAGCCAAGGTGAGAGGGAAGTCAAGCCGCCGAAAAAAAGCGCTGTTCCCCCAACCTCCCGCCGGCGCCCTCAGGCTGAGGAGAGGGTGGGTGGTGGCTCACTGGATTCCCCCATCACCGCTATCAAAGGGGTCAGCACCACTCTGGCGGTTAAGTTCAAGCGTCTGGGGGTGGCGACGATTCGGGACCTGCTCTATTTCTTCCCCCACCGCCACCTGGACTACAGCCAGAGGAAATACATCTCCCAGCTTGCCGAGGGCGAGGAGGCGACCATTATTGCCAATGTCTGGCAGGCTGGGGTGACCATGCTTGGGGGCAGACGGGGCACCGAGGCTATTGTCGGCGATGAGACGGGTAATGTGAGGGTGGTCTGGTTCAATAACCCCTACCTGGCCAAGAACCTGCCCACCAATGCCCGGGTGGTGCTCAGCGGCCGGGTGAGCCTGTTTGGCGGGCGGCACGTTTTTGAGTCTCCAGAGTGGGAGCTGCTGGAGGATAAGGAGCTGATTCATACCGGGCGCCTGGTGCCTATCTATCCCCTGACCCAGGGACTCAAGCCCCGGCAGGTGAGGAAATTGCTGAAGGAGGTGGTCGACCGGTGGGCGGGGCAGGTGGAGGACTTTCTGCCCCCGGAGTTGAAGGAACGGCGTAACCTGCTGGAGCTGCCCCGGGCGATAAGCCAGGCTCACTATCCCGATGATGTTCCCGCTAGGGAAAACGCCGGGCGCCGTCTGGCCTTTGATGAGCTTTTTCTCCTGCAATTGGGGGTGCTGGGCAGGAAGTACGACTGGCAGGAGAGCCAGCCGGGCAACCCCTTTACTGGCGGGAGAGCAGCACTTGACACCTTCTTAAAGTCCCTGCCTTTCCAGTTCACCGATGCCCAGCGCCGGGTGCTTGAGGAGCTACTGGCCGATTTGGAGAAGCCGAGGCCGATGTCCCGACTACTCCAGGGGGAGGTGGGCAGCGGCAAGACGGTGGTGGCGACGGCGGCTTTGCTTGTTGCCGCTGCCAGCGGCTATCAGGGGGCATTTATGGCGCCGACCGAGATTCTGGCGGAGCAGCATTTCGCTAGTGTCAGCCAGCTCCTCTCCCGAGCCGGCCGCGAGGTGGCTCGAGAAGACAACCTGCGTCGCTTTTCCGGGCTGCTTCCCCGCCCGCTTACGGTGGCGCTGCTTATTGGTGACATAAAACAGGCGCGGAAGCAGGAAATCCAGCAGCGTATCACCACTGGGGAAATAGACATTGTTATCGGGACTCACGCCCTTATTCAGAAGGAGGTGGAGTTCCGGAGCTTGAGTTTAGCCGTGGTCGATGAGCAGCACCGCTTTGGCGTCGCCCAGCGCTCGACGCTGCGGCAGAAAGGGTTTAACCCCCATGTGCTGGCAATGACGGCTACCCCCATCCCCCGCACCCTAGCCCTGACTCTCTATGGTGACCTTGACCTCTCGGTCATCGATGAGCTTCCCCCGGGGAGGCAGGCGGTCAAGACCCGGTGGCTTAAACCGACGCAGAGGGAGAGCGCCTATGAGTTTTTGCGCCGCCAGGTGGCTTTAGGTCGGCAGGCGTTTATTATCTGTCCCCTCATCGAGGAATCGGAGGTGATTCAGGCTAAGGCAGCGGTGGTCGAGTATGAGCGCCTCTCCGGTGAGGTCTTCCCCGACCTGAAGCTGGGCTTGATTCACGGGCGGCTGTCGGCGGCGGAAAAGGACGAGGTAATGCACCGCTTTCGCTCCGGTGAGCTGGAAGTCCTGGTATCGACGCCGGTGGTGGAGGTGGGCATAGATGTACCCAATGCCACCGTGATGCTGGTGGAAAGCGCCGACCGCTTTGGCTTATCCCAGTTGCACCAGTTCCGCGGACGGGTGGGGAGGGGCAGTGAGCAGAGCTACTGCATGCTTTTGGCCGAGAACCCTTCCGAGATAGGTAGAGAGCGCCTGGACATAATTGAGAAGACTCAAGACGGCTTCAAGCTGGCTGAGGAGGACCTGAGGCTGAGGGGACCCGGCGAGTTCTTTGGCACCCGCCAAAGCGGGCTTCCCGACCTGCGTATGGCTAAGCTCTCTGATGTTGCCTTACTTGAGCTGGCTAGAGCTGAGGCGATAAGGCTCTTTGAAAATGACCCCGGCTTAAAGAAATCCGAGCACGCCCTTCTGGCTAAGGAACTGGGCAGGGTGTGGCAGCCGGGTGGGGAGTTGAGTTAGAATAAATTAAGAGGGAGTAAGATGAGCAAGGTTGGACAGGCAGTGTACTGCTTTGAAGAAGGCTTCAACTGTTGCCAGGCATTGCTTTCAACTTACGGTGCTCAATTCGGTCTGGAACGTGAGGTCGCCTTAAAGGTAGCTGAAGCTTTTGGTGGGGGTATGGGGCGTATGGGTGGAGTTTGCGGGGCGGTGACTGGCGCGTTTATGGTTATCGGGCTTAAATACGGCAGGACAGTGGCTGGAGACAAGCAGGCGCAGGAGAAGACCTATGCCCTAGTAAAGGAGTTTGTTGAGAGGTTCATGTCTCGTAATGGTTCAATCGTGTGTAGAGAATTGCTTGGTTGTAATATTGGCACTGATGAGGGCTTGAAAATTGCTCGGGATAAGAAGCTTTTTACCACTGTTTGCCCTAAGTTTGTCCGAGACGCAGCTGAGGTTGTCGAGCAGATATTGCAGTAGTCAGCATCACATACCCCTTCAAGTGGATTTGTGCTATAATCTGGGCATAGATTAAAGCAAAAGCCCATAGGGCCTGGCGACTTTTGTCTTAAATAAGGAGGGAAAGGACTTGAAAGGAAAGG
>CAZQXA010000080.1:0-5722 GCA_964597155.1 uncultured Dehalococcoidales bacterium | reverse complement strand
TTAAGTTACCTCGGCGTCGGCGTTACGGCGCCGACAGCTTCCTGGGGCTCTATGGTGTCCGACGGCAGAGGCTATATTGATACGGCATGGTGGATATCCCTGTTCCCCGGCATATGTATTGCTCTGGTGGTGCTGGCCGGGAACTTCCTGGGAGACTGGATTCGCGATAAGCTGGACCCGAGATTGAGGCAAGTGTGAGCAAGCTACTTCTTGAAGTTGAAGACCTGCACAGCTTTTTCTTCACGCGGAAAGGCGTGGTCAAGGCCGTCGACGGGGTAAGTTTCTCTGTGCATGAGGGAGAGACCTTCGGGCTAGTCGGTGAATCCGCTTGCGGGAAGACGGTAACCGCTCTGTCAATCCTTCGCTTGCTTCCGGAGCCTGCAGGTAGGATCGTTGGGGGAAAGGTCATCCTGGACGGAATAAATCTCCTGGAGCTGGATAAGAAGGAGATGAGAAAGTATCGTGGTAAAATGATTTCGATGATTCTACAGGACCCAATGACTTCGCTCAACCCAGTCTACACCATCGGCGACCAGATAGGTGAATCGGTGCGATTGCACCAGGGCCTTCGGGGTGAGATGGTTGAGAAAGAGGTCATCTCAGCGCTACGGTTGCTAAATATTCCGTCGCCAGAGACGCTTCTGCGGGTTTATCCTTTTCAGCTGAGCGGAGGGATGAGGCAGCGAGTGGTGGGAGCAATCGCCATGTCTTGCCATCCACGCTTGCTGATAGCTGATGAACCCACAACCGCTCTTGATGCTACCATACAAGCTCAGTACCTCGCCCTGTTTAAGGACGTCCAGAAGAAAACAAATGTGTCTATAATCTTTATTACTCACGACTTTGGGGTCATTGGTAATATGTGCCATCGGGTGGCAGTGATGTACGCCGGTAAGATTGTGGAGACGGCTACGACCAGAGAATTGTTCAAAGCGCCTAGACATCCTTACACCAGCGCTCTGATGGATTCTGTGCCTCGTCTGGACCGGAGGAGTGGCCGACTATACTCGATCGAAGGGCAGCCCCCCTCATTGTTGAACTTGCCTCCCGGCTGTCGATTCTCTTCCCGTTGCTCCCGCGCACTTGCGGTTTGCCGCAAGAAAGAGCCCCCTCAGGTGGAAATTGGCGATGAGCACTATGTATCTTGTTGGCGAGTGCATTAGACCATGGCAAAGGTTTTGTTAGAAGGGCGTGACCTGACGAAGTACTACCCTGTTACCAGGGGTCTTCTCCAGCGCACCATCGGCTGGGTAAGGGCAGTAGACGGCATATCATTCACCATAGAACGGGGCAAGACGCTGAGCCTCGTTGGAGAATCGGGCGCTGGAAAGACGACCACAGCCAAGCTGCTACTGTTGCTGGAGCGAATGACTTCCGGGAGTATCCTCTTCGAGGGGAAAGACCTCAGTCGATTCTCTCAGTCGCAGCTGAAGACGGAATACCGGCCAAGGGTACAGGCAGTGCAGCAGAATCCGTGGAGTTCCATGAATCCGAGGATGCGGGTGAGAGATATTATAGCCGAGCCGCTGGCGGTGAACACAAAGCAATCAAGGAAGCAGATTCGGAAGAGGGTACTGGAGTCGCTCGAGCATGTGGGGCTCAGGCCGGACCATGCCGAGCTATACCCGCATGAGTTCAGTGGAGGGCAGCGTCAGCGGATTGCGGTGGCGCGTGCCCTGGCCTTGAACCCCAGTCTGGTCGTTCTTGACGAGCCCGTGTCAGCCCTGGACGTTTCCATTCGGGCACAGATTATGAACCTGCTGAAAGACCTTCAAGATAAGCACAATTTAACCTATCTGGTTATAGCGCATAACCTGGCAACAGTGCGGTATATGAGCAACACCGTGGCCATAATGTATTTGGGGCAGATAGTGGAATATGGGGAGGCAGAGGAGTTATTTGGGCAACCTTTACATCCGTACACCAAGGCATTGATATCGGCCTCGCTCTTGACATTGCCTGAGGATGAGGGGCAAGAGACAAAACGGATAATACTAAGTGGGGAGATGCCTTCACCTTTGAATCCTCCTTCCGGGTGCCGGTTCCACACGCGCTGCACTGAGGCCAGGTCGGAGTGCAGCCAGGAGATACCACCACTCCGCGATGTCGGCGGTGGCCACAAGGTAGCCTGCGACAAGGTCTAACCCCGCACAAGAAAAAACTCCGCTTTTAACCGCTTTGGGAAAGGAGAGCCAATCCTATGAGTAATGTATTGAAGGGGAAAGTGGCGGTGGTTACCGGTTCCGGCCAGGGAATTGGCCGAGCCATCGCCTTGGGTGTGGCTGAGGAGGGTGCCAGGGTAGTTACCAATAACCGCCGCCCGGGGTCTACCGGCCATGCCCTTTTGAATGATTCTATCCTGAGAAAAATGAGCCCGGAGCAGAGAGAGTGGTTGCGTAAGCAGGACGAGGAATCAACCGGAGACGCTTTGACCACCGCCGAGGCGATAAGAAAAAAAGGCGGCGAGGCGGTACCTTTCTTTGGCGATATTTCTGATTTTGAGGTCGCCGGCAAGCTGATACAGACGGCTATTGATAGCTTTGGCAGGATTGATATCCTGGCTAACGTTGCCGGCACCTTCGGCTTCAGCGCTATCTGGGAGATGAGCGAAGAGCTCTGGGACCGGGTTACCCTCCCCAAGCCCAAGGGCTATTTTAATTGCATTCGCCATGCCGTTCCCTTCATGATGAAGCAAAAGTGGGGGCGGATAATAAACTGCACCTCGCGGGCTTTTCTGGGTGACGTTCTCAAGCACGCTGAGTACTGCACCGCCAACGCCGGGGTGGTTGGCTTGACCAGGGCGGTGGCTCAAGAGCTGGCTCCCTATGGTATAACCTGCAACGCCTTTGCCCCCTTTGCCCGGACGCGCGCCTCTTTTGAACTGGCGGCTTACGACGAAGCCGTAAGCGAGGCGGAAAGCCCCTGGATGGATAGGAAGTTCAGCTTTCCCCTGGAGATGACGCCGAGCCCGGCTGATATAGCTCCCTTTATCATCTACCTTGCTTCCGATGAGGCGGGTAAGATAAACGGCAAGGTCTTTAACGTGGGCGGATCCATCATTAGTCTTTACTCGGAACCGGAAGTAGCCAGTACGCTGGTTAAATATGGAGGCAGGTGGACAGTGGACGAGCTGAGACAACAGGCGCCTTTGTGGCTGCTGCCGAGGGAATAGCCAGGAGGTAATTAAAATGGACTAAGAACTCTGGGAGCGGTATCATTTTGCTACCACCGATTCTTAGAAAAACGGGAGGAGAAGCCAATGGCAGGATCGAAGTTGGAGAAATACATCAGAAGAAACATGAAGGCACCGGAAGAGGTGCAACAACGGCACCTTGAGGTTAAAAGCCCGGTTCTGGGCTTGGTAAGCGACCAGAGCTTCGGCAAGAAAAACTTCTCCCTGAGCTGGTGGGCCATTTCCCAGCCTTTTGAGATGATTTCTGAGACCCACGCCCATGACTTTGACCAGTTCCTCGTCTTCGTTGGCGGGGATAAGAAAAATATGACCGACCTTGGGGGAGAGGTTGAATTAACCCTGGGCGAAAAGGAGGGAGAGCTGGAGAAGTTCGTCTTCACCACGGCTACCGCGGTGCACATTCCCGCTGGGCTATTGCATTGCCCGCTCAATTTCAAGAAGGTGAATAACCCGGCTAAGCCCATCCTGTTCCACGACCTTTTCTTTGCCGGTGAGTATAAAAGGAAGGGGACCTAAAAATGTCCAAATCAAAATACGGAAAGTATATTATCACCAAACCAAAAGCTAATATAGTGCCTCCCCCTTGGGCTCCCTTTCGTAAGATTCCTGGGCGCGTCGCTTACATAGACCACGAGGTCATTGATGGTGCCTTCTATATGGAATGCGTCTGGATGATGCCCGGTATCAAGCCCCCGCCTGATGCTAAGTCTAAGCCGCCTGGACCGCAGCCTCATACCCACAATTATGACGAAATCTTGGGCTTTTTCGGCTCTGATACCAAAAACATGTATGACCTGGGCGGCGAAGCTGTACTATGGCTGGAGGATGAAGAACATATACTCAACAAGAGCTGCCTAGTCTTTATTCCCAAGGGGATGAAGCACTGCCCGTTATACTTCACCAGAATAGATAAGCCCATCTTCCATTTCAGCGTTGGTCCCGGCAAGAAGTATTTTTAGAGGGCTTCAAAGTCTGGTTAGCCTGTCTTTTTTCCTTAGCTCTCTTGCCTGGGGGATAAGAAGCACCAGGGTTAGCAGGCAGGTAAGCCCATCAGTGATGGGGAAAGCCAACCAGACGCCCTCCAGCTGCCAGAATCGGGGCAGTATGAATATCAGTGGAATCAGGAAAAGAATGGGCCTTGATATAGCCGTGACGAATGCCTGAGTAGCTTTGCCCACTGACTGGAAGGACAGTGAACCGACCATCATAAAGCCTATCAGGTATAGCGACAAAAAGACGCGTTTGGCTGCGTAAGAACCCATGGCAATAAGCTCGCTATCAGCCGTAAAAATGCGAATAAATGGTTCCGGGGCGAAGTAGATAACTAAAAATACCAAAAGGCAACAGGCGGTGGCAGCAACTATAGCTAGTTTGATTGACTTCAAAGCCATATTATAGCGCTTGGCCCCATAATTGAAGCCGAGTATTGGCTGCAATCCCCCACCGATAGCGATGCCTGGCATAATGGCAAACATCATTATACGGTTAATGATGCCAAAGGTAGAAATGGCCAGGTCGCCACCATAGGTGATGAGCAGTCTATTGACAAAAATGGCCGATAGGCTCCCCGCCATCAGCCGGGCAAACGAGGCAACCCCTATAGTCAGAATGGCTTTCAGTATATTCCATTTAACGATTAAGTTCCGGTAGTGCAGTTTAAGGAAGCTCTTTCCCGAGACATAATAGCTCATAAAGTATAGGACAGAAATCAGCTGGGCGATCACTGTCGCCAGCGCCGACCCCCTTACCCCCATATCAAGCGGTATGATGAATACGGCACAAAGTATAACGTTGATTACGGCGCCTATTATCATTCCGGTCATTGGGACGCGGGCATTCCCCTCGGCTCTTATCAGACTATTTAATGCCATGGCCGAAGTGGAGAAAACTACGCCGATGATAATAATCGTCATGAAATCTCGGGCGTAGGGGAGGATGGTCTCCGAAGCTCCCATGAGCCTGAGCCAGAAGTCTGGGTTGGCTAGACCAAGTATCATTATTATGGCTGATAGCACAATATTAGCCGTCAGGGCGTTGCCCAGCACTCTCTCTGCCTGCGGCTTATCGCCGGTTCCGAGTGACCTTGAAATTAGTGAGGCACCACCCATACCCATCATTTCGCCGATGCCTATTGCCAACATCTGGAGCGGAAAAACGATGGAAAGCCCGGCAATACCAAGGGGACCAACGTAGTGACCAATAAAAATTGTGTCGACCACGTTGTATAGGGTCATGATAAACATGCCGAAGAAGGTGGGCAGGGACAACTTCAACAGCAGTCGGCCGATTCGTTCATCATCAAGCACGCTTTTGTTCTGATTATTCATTACGTAATCGTCTATCCTTTAAAAAAGCAGGTTAAAGCCGGTGGCAGCTTGCGGGATTTTAGCTACTGCAATCTGGATAATATCGCCTGTAGTTTTTCCAGTGAATCCGATAAGTCCGCCAGTTCTTCATCGGTGAGGCCAGACAGGGTTTCTTTGGTTGCCTTCCTTATTAGAAGGCTATGTTCTTCCAGGGTAGCCGAGC